>DATLIF010000376.1:0-1823 GCA_035539575.1 Fimbriiglobus sp.
CCAAGGGGGCCATGATCGCCGATAACCACGGGGTCGTCACCATCGTGGACAGTACGCCGCGGCTCAGCATCGGAGCTTCTGGCGGGGACGAGGGGAGCGTGATCACCTTCACGGTCAGCCTGTCGGCCGCCCTCGACATGCCGTTCACGGTCGACTTCGCCACGGGGGACACCATCTACGCGGACGGGCCAGGCTACGCCGATGCGGGCCAGGACTACGTGGCAACATCCGGGACGCTCACCTTCGCACCCGGCGAGACGACGAAGACATTCACGGTCCAGATCATCGCCGACGACGTGGAGGAGTTCGACGAAATGTTCTTCGTCCGGCTCAGCAACCCCTCGACCCCTGCACTCATCACGAGCGGCGGATGGTACGAATTTGACACCCACGGATACATCTACGGCGAATGAGGCGCGCCGCCGGAGTGATTCGCCCCCCCGGCCAAAACGCGTCGACCCACAACCACTTTCATCCACGACCGGCGGGCTTCTGATCGCCCACCGCCTCATTAGGCGCCAGGTCTGCGCGCCGAGAGGGCCGCTGTCATCCTACGCAGACCACACCCGTGAAGGAGACGACCATGTCATTCCGCTCAGTTTTCACAACCCGCCGTTCCGTGCCCTCGGGGCGTCGGGCCGGGTTCCGACCGCGGCTCGAATCGCTGGAGGACCGCGAGGTCCCCGCCACCTTCACGGTGTCAAACCTCGCCGACGGCGGCGAAGGTTCGCTCCGGCAGGCGGTGTTTGACGCCAACGCCCTGCCTGGGGCCGACGCCATCGTGTTCGCCGAGGGGATGCAGGGGACGATCGCTCTGACCGGCGGCCAACTGAGCATCACCGACCACCTGACCATCGACGGGCCGGGGGCAGACCTATTGGCCATCAGCGGCAATGACGCCAGCCGGGTCTTCCGCATCAGCGGCGGGGTGACGGCCGCTATCGACGATCTCACGATCACGCATGGTCGGGCGGCCGGCGACGGGGGTGGCATCCTGAACACCGGCAACACCCTGACCCTCGACCGCGTTGTCCTGTCCAACCATCTGGCCGTGGGCACCTCTGCCGGTAACGGCCGCGGCGGGGCCATCGCCAACGTGTCGGGTGCGGCTCTCGTCGTCACCGATTGTCTGTTCATCCAGAACCAGGCCCACGGGGGCGGTCAGGGGTTCGGCGGCGGCATCGTCAATGTGGCCAGCCGTCTGACGGTTAGCCGAAGCGCGTTCGTCGGCAATCAAGCGATGGGCGGCCCCGGCGGCGGCGCGGCCCGGGGCGGCGCCATTGATACGTCGAACGCGCTGGACGTCAGGATTAGCGACAGCACCTTCGTCGGCAACAAGGCCATCGGCGCGGATGGCAGCGGTGGCATCGGCTTCGGCCGTGGCGGCGGCCTCTATAACACGGCCGGGATCGTCGCGGTGGAGAATAGTACGTTCCAGGGCAACCTGGCCCGGGGGGGTTCCAACAACACCCGTGGCGGCGCCCTCATTGGCCCGGCCGGCGGCGGCGGTATCTTCAATGCCGACGCGGCCACCCTCTTCCTGACCGGGAGCACCGTCGCGGGCAACCTGGCCCTGGGCGGCTCGAATAACATCAGCACCGGCGGAAATGGCAACGTCGGCAACGCGTACGGCGGCGGCCTGTCCAACGTCGGAACGGTTACCATCTCCGATAGTGTCTTCAAAGACAACGAAGCCCGCGGAGGCAGCGCCAACCGGGGCGATGGCGCCAGTTTTCAGTTTGTTGGAACGAGCACGGGCGGGGGGATCTTCACTTCGGCACAAAATACGTCGGGTCAGCCCGCCAGCCTGACTCTCAGTAACG
>DATLIF010000377.1:0-21537 GCA_035539575.1 Fimbriiglobus sp.
TCTCGGGGCTGTGGGTCGGCCTGTCGGACGCCCTCGTGGGACTGGGCGACTGGACACTCTTCGCACTGCGGGCGGTCTCGGGCGTCGCCTCGCGCCACCTGAAGGGCCGGGAGTTGCTTCGGGTCTGCGTCGAGTTCGGCGTGTCGAGCGTCGGCGTGGTCGCGATCACGGGGCTGTTCATCGGCATGGTGCTGGCCGTCCAGGCGTACAGCCAGTTCCACATGATCGGGCTGGACACGTCGCTTGGGGCAGTCATCCACATGTCGGTGGTCCGCGAACTCGGACCAGTCCTGGCGGCGGTGATGCTCGCCGGCCGGGTCGGCACCGCGATGGCCGCCCAACTCGCCACCATGCGCGTCACCGAACAGATCGACGCCCTGGCTTGCCTCGGGGTGGACCCGGTCAAGTACCTGGTCGGCCCGCGGTTCCTCGGCTGCGTGCTGATGATCCCGTTGCTAACCGCGATTGCCGACGCGATGGGGATCGTCGGCAGTTCGATCATCTGCCTGCGGGTGTTCGAGATCGACAGCTTCCACTACTGGCGGCACACGGCGAATTTCGTCAAGCTCTGGGACCTCTTCATCGGGCTGGGCAAGTCGCTAGTGTTCGGTGCGGTGCTGTCGTTGATCTGTTGCCACCGCGGGTTCCACAGCCGGCCCGGCGCCGAGGGCGTCGGCCGGTCGGCAACCGAGGGGTTCGTGCTGTCGTTCGTGGCGATCCTGGTGCTGGACTTCCTGATGGCGATGTCCGCCAACACCCTGAGCAACATGCTGTGGCCGCCCGCCGCGGCCAAGGTGGCGTGAAGAGGATTCACCACAAAGACACGAAGGACACAAAGAAGACTGACGAGAGAATTCAAGACAGAGACCGATTGTTTCATTCCCTGAATCTTCTGTTGTCTTCTTTGTGTCCTTCGTGTCTTTGTGGTGAAAACGGCATTATGTCTGATCCGATCATCCGGCTGGTGAATGTCTCGATGCGGTTCGGCCGGCAGCAGGTGCTGGCGAACGTGTCGCTCGACATCTTGCCGCACCAGACCGTCGCCCTCATCGGCGAAAGCGGGTGCGGCAAGTCGGTCACGCTCAAGCTGATCGTCGGGCTGTTGACGCCGACCGATGGCGAGGTGTACTTCGAGGGCCGGCCCGTTCACCGGATGACCGAGCGGGAGTTGACCGAGATGCGGCTGCGGGCCGGGTTCCTGTTCCAGGGAGCGGCACTCTTCGACAGCCTGACGGTCTTCGACAACGTGGCCTTCGGGCTGCGAGCCAAGGGCGGGGTGTCCGAGGAAGACGTCCGGCGACGGGTGCGGGAGCGGTTGCAGGAGGTCGGGCTGCCGCCGGCCGCTGAGGCGAAGATGCCGGCCGAACTGTCCGGTGGGATGCGCAAGCGCGTCGGCCTGGCCCGGGCACTGGCGCTGGACCCGGACGTGATGCTCTACGACGAGCCGACCACCGGCCTCGACCCGATCATGACCGACGTCATTAACGAGTTGATCCTGCGGACACGCGCCCGCCGGCCGGTGACGAGCGTGGTCGTGACCCACGAGATGCGGACGGTGCAAAAGGTCGCCGACCGGGTGGTGATGCTCCACCCTTATACCCGCCTGGGCGTCGGGGACGTGCAGGTGCTCTACGACGGCCCGCCGGACGGACTGACGACGTGCGCGGACGAGCGCGTCCGGCAGTTCGTCGAGGGCGAAGCCTGCGAGCGGATCACCGAGCTGAAAGTGGAGTTGGACGGTGAACAACCGGCGTGAGCCGACCGTTCGCCAGGAGACTGATCATGGCTGAGCAATCACTACGTCTGCGGCTGGGGCTGTTCGTGGCGACGGCGCTGGGTGTCCTCACGGTACTCGTCGTGCTGTTCGGCGGCACCCCGACGCTCTTTGCCAACCGGGCGAAGTACACCATCCTCTTCCCCGAGGCTCCGGGAATTGCGCCCGGTACGCCGGTCCGCAAGTCCGGCGTCCGCATCGGCGAGGTGACGACCCTCGACCTCGACGAGTCGAGTGGCCAGGTCCGGGTGAACGTGGAAGTCGATCCGCTACACGCCCCGCGGACCGGCGAGGACGCGGTTATTACCCGCGGCTTCCTGAGCGGAGACACGGCCCTGGACTTCGTCCCGAAGACGACCGCCGAAGGGCCCGCCACCTCCCGCGGTGAGCCGCACCCGCGTGGCACCGAGATTGCCGGCGTCCCGCCGGTCAGCGCCCGCACCCTGCTCGGGCAGGCGCAGTCGGTCATCCCGAATGCCCAGGAGTCGCTGGTGCGGATGTCCGAGTCGGTCCAGAAGTTCGAGCGGGCCGCCCCCAAGATCGAAAAGGCGGCCGAGGAGTTCGGCGCCCTCTCGAAGGCCGCGCGGGAGTTCCTTCCCGAGTTGCAGAAGACGAACACAAAGGTTCAAGACCTACTCGGAGCGGGCGAACCTCAGCAGCCCGACCCGCTCAAGCAACCCGACGATCGGGTGACGGTGCGGGCGGTGTTGCAGGACATCCGCGACCTGCTGCGGGCGATCAAGCCAGTGGCCGACGACCTGCGGGCACAGATGAAGTCCACCGGCCCGGAGCTGGACAAGACACTCAAGGCGCTACAACAGACGCTCGGCAGCACCAACGAACTGCTCAACCCCGAGAACCGCAAGGCGGTTGCTGCCCTACTTCAGAGCCTTCAGGTCGCCAGCGAGGATCTGACCAAGACCATCCGACTGGCAGCCCTGGTCCTCGATAATGCCGAGAAGACGGTCAAGGAGTTCAACCTTCGGGCCGTCCAGTCGGAGAAGGCGCTGGCCAACATCGAGCGGGCCACGCGACCGTTCGCGGAGAACGCCGAGCCGTTCCAGCGGGACGTGGCCGAAACGGTCAAGAACCTCAACGCCGTCTCGGCGGACCTGTCCCGGACGCTGCGGGTACTCACCCAGTCCGAAGGGACGGTGCAGAAGTTGATCTCAGATCCGTCGCTGTACAACAACATCAACGAGTCGGCGGTTGGGGTGGCCCGCATCCTCGCACGGCTGGAGAAGGTGTCGCGGGATTTGGAGGTGTTCGCCGACAAGATCGCTCGCAAGCCGGAGACGATCGGCGTCGGCGGGGCGCTGCACCCGAGTACCGGGCTGAAGGAGTCGCCGACCGCCCCGCTGCCTCAGACGCCGGTCGCACCTCTGCCGCCCGCGTCGATGCCGTCCGGTGGGCCGATCACCCCGATCGCACCGGTGCCGTTGGGTGCAGGTGAACCGATACCAGTCTACAAGCCGGCAGGCGAAACAGATTTGCCGCCGAAGCGGTAGGCCCTACGGCTCCTCAAACAACTTGGCGTCGAGCTTGTCCAGCGGTTCGGCCGCTGTCAGCCGCCAGTCGGCGAACTCGGCACCGTTGGACTTGTACACCGTCTGTTCGGGCAGCTTGACCCCCGCAAACTCCTTGTGGCTTTGGACCAGCACCTCCTTCGTCACCTTCTGCCCGGTCTCGCGGCCGTCGTAGGCGAGCCGGACAAGGAGCCTGGTCTCCTTGTCGAAGTGCAGGACCGCGTCCGACAGGGACGGGTGCCAGACCCGCACGCCGCCGGCCGGCCGGTTGTTGACCTTGGCGTCCTCGGCCAGTGCCACGACCGCCCCGGGTTCGGTGAGCGGGAAGAGCAACTCCAGCCACTCGCCAGTTACCTCGTGTCGGAAGTCGCTGACCTCCTGCTCGGTCATCGGGATCTTGGACAGCCCGGTCGCGTGACGCCAGCCCGCTGTCCCGCTCCAGACCAGCGTCACGACCTGTTGCCCCAACATCTCCGCCCGCACCCGGAACCGGTCCGGCCAGCCGGCGTGGACCTCCCACTTCTGGTTGGCCTCAGCCAGACCACCCGCGCTGACCTTCCCTTCGCGGACGTACCGCACAGTCTTGAGCTTCTGGAGCAGTTCCGGCTTGCCACCGGTGTGGGCCGCGACGGCGGCGGCGATCAACTCGGCCGCCTTCGGGTCAGATTGTGCAGGGGCCTTGCCGGGCGCGATCTGGACCGCGGACTTGTTCACGTCGCCGCCGGAGACGGGCTTCGCCGTGGCGATCGTTTGGGGGGTGCCGTCGCAGCCGACTGCTCCGGCCAACGACACCACCGCGCCCACCATGATCCAGCGAGTCATCGCGTCCCCTCCCGGACGATTCCGACGGTCTGGTGACGTTGTACCACGGCTTGCCGCGGCGGGGTAGTCGGGGTCAGTCGGCCCCTGCGGCCGACCGGGCCTTGTGGGCCAGCGAAGGGGTGTAACCGGACCGGCCGACCGAGCCGTTGCCGTCGGCCCCGTTGGTCGGGAGGGTGACGCGGAAGGTGCTGCCGACTCCGGGCTCGCTCTCGACGGCGACCGAGCCGCCGAGCCGCTCGACGTATTCCCGGACGATCGCCAGGCCCAGCCCGGCATGGACCCCGGTCTGGGTTCGGGACGGGTCGGCCCGGTAGAACCGCTCGAAGATCTTCGCCTGTACATCCGGCGTCATGCCGATGCCGGTGTCGTGGACCGCGAACGTCACCTTGCCGCGGTTGGCGGTGACCCGCAGCTCGACCGACCCGCCGGGGCGGTTGTACTCGATCGCGTTGTGTAGGAGGTTGTTGAGAACCTCCCGGAGTTTGTCCGGGTCGGTGACCATCTCGGCGTCGCTGTCGATGGCCGTGGCAAGGGTCTGCCCGTGGGCCTCGGCCAGCGGGCGAATGACGATCGCGCACTCGGTGGCCACGTCGGAGGCGTCCACCCGCTCGCTTTGCATCCGGTCGTTGCCGGCGTCGAGGGAGGCCAGGGTCATGATTCGGTCCACCAGCCGACTGAGCTGGCGGCCGATGTCGCGGCACTCCTCCAGGGTGGCCTTGTACTGCTCGGCCGAGCGCGGCTTGCGGAGGGAGACGCCGATACTGGTGAGTAATGCGGCCAGCGGTGTCTTCAGTTCGTGGGAGATGTCGGCGACAGACTGTTTCTCCCGGTCGAACGCCCGGCGCAGCTCGTCTAGCGTCTGCGTCAGCCGGTCGTGGATCGGCAACAATTCCAGGCTCAGGTCGTCCTGCTTGATCGGCAGGCGAAAGTCCTTCTCGGACACCCGGCTGACCGCCTCGGACAGCTTGCGGATCGGGGCTACCCCGCGGCCGACCAGCAGCCACGCCCCCGTCGTGACGGCGATCAGAGCGATAACGCCGATCAGTGCCAATCTTGTACGCAGGTCAGCCATAGCCGAGTTGGTGTACGCGACCATCTCCTTCTGGTCGGCCTCGCGCTTGGCCTCGTGTGCGGAGAGCAGGGCATCTAGTTCGGCCTTTGGCCGCCCGACCTGGACATAGACGAACGGCAGTGGGTCAAAGTTGCGGTCAAGCAGTGCGGGTGGAAGCGGCGGGGCGTGGGCGCCGACCAGGGCTGGGAGGGCCAGTACCCCTTGACCGAGACGGGGCGGTCCGCCGGTGAGAAAGGATTTGTGGACGATCCGGCGTACCGGTACACCGCCGACGGCCACATTATCGGCGGCCGAGGTGAACTTCGGGTTCAGGTTGTATTCGTCGATCGGCAACGAGGGCAGGTCGTTATTAGGGTACGGGTTTCGCAGCACCCTGCGGGAGCGTGACGGGAAGTGGAACTGGTAGTACTTCGGGTGCTCGTCCCCCTCCGCCGCGAACATCCGGCGGACCTGCTCGTCGGTCTGATACCGCATGTAGTTCCAGTAGACCCAACTGCGGACCCCGGGCAACTCATTCGCCAGGCCCGTCACCGCGGACCCGGCGACTGCGCCGGCCCCCAGGCGGTGGAACTTGCGGTACTCGGTATCCCGTTCCGGGTCGGGTCGCCGTCCTGGGCCAGGGTTGAGACTAAAGTGCGCGACGTATTTCGCTCGGAGTTCTCGCCCGAGCTTGACGGCCTGATCCTCCAATTCCTCGTCGAACTGCCGCTCCGTCTCCTTGCACCGGAACGTGTACTCCTGTTCGATCCGGTCGGACTCGGCGACCTGCCAGGACCGCTTCATGTCCGCGGCGAACCGGTCCACGAGTAGCCCGACTGCCCCCAGAGCGACAAGGAGCAGGATCAGGAAGTACACGATCAGCGAGCGACGGATCGAAGGCATCGGTGGCCACCGACAAGAGTCGGGGAAATGCGGGATCGGCGCGGACCATCAACGAGTCCGTGCCGCGGATTCTAACACGGGCGAGTTGTCGGGGCGAGTGGTCCGGTGCGAGTCGGTCCGGCCCGCCGGGTTACTTCCGTTCGCGGCCCGGCCGGGGCCGATCCTTCTCGTGTGTCGCCTCGCCGTTGTGGGGGGCGGCGTCATCGCCTCGGAGCATGTACCCCTCGCCCCACTTGGTCAGGATCAACGGCGGGTCGAACCCCTTGTCGATCTTGTTCCGCAGGTAGCGGATATAGACGTCCACCACGTTCGACGTGTTCTCGTCGTATTCGTCGTAGAGGTGCTCCCAAATCATCGTCCGGGTCACCACCCGCCCGCGGTGGAACGCCAGGAACTCCAGCAGGGCGTACTCTCGCGGCGTCAGGTGGATCTTGTGCCCGCTGCGCTCGACCTGCCGCGCCGCCGTGTCGATGGTCAGGTCGAGAACCTTGATGACCGGCGTCTTGACCTGGTGGCCGCGGCGGACCAGCGCCCGGATGCGGGCCAGCAACTCGTCCAACTCGAACGGCTTGGTCAGGTAGTCGTCCGCCCCGCTGTCCAGCCCGACGACCTTGTCGTCGAGCGTCCCGCGGGCGGTCAGCATCAGGACGTGGGTCGTGATCCCGGACGACCGCCACTTCTTCAGAAGCGACAGCCCGTCCTGTTTCGGGAGCATGATGTCCAGAACGATCACGTCGTAGGGGGTGCTCCGGGCCTTGACGTCCGCCTCGTCCCCGTCCGGCGCGGTATCGACCGCGAAGCCCTCTTCCTCTAGCCCCTGGCGGAGGTTCTTCAGAAGTGTCACTTGATCTTCGACCAGCAGAACCCGCACGGCGTAAACCCCCGCCCGACACGGAATTCATTCATCCACCATACTTTATAACCCTCGCCCGATGAAGGGGTCATGAGAAACGAGGCCGGGTCAGTGCTGCCCGTTAACCGCGACCGGCTCCGCGATGAAACCGACCGGTCGGTCCGCTCGCCGCGACGCCAGTCCCGAACGGTTGGCCCGGAACTGTTCCATCGCCCAGTCCCAGTCCCAGCCGCCGCCGTCCACGAATCGCAGAACCAGCAGGTTCTTCAGTTCCTCCACCTCGGCGAAGCTCATGCCGTCCGTCTCGCGGACCACCCTCGCCGGGTCCACTGCCGCACGAATCTCTGCGTGCCAGCGGGCGACCAGCTCCCGACGCAGGTCGGTGTCCGGTTTGGGGAAGGCGAGCGTCAGGTCGATTCGCCCCGGTCTGCGGAACGCCGGGTCGATCAGGTCCACCGGACAGTTGGTGGTGAACACGTAGACCACCCCTTCGTTGACCTCCAGTCCGTCCAGTGCCGCGAGAAACACCGCCTGGTCATCGGTTTCCTTGACCGTGTCCCGGTCCCGCAGGGCGATGTCCATGTCGTCGAAGAAGACGATCCCCCGGCCCGTTACCCGGAACAGGTTGCGGACAGCCTCGGCCGGGTTGCAGTCCCGGCGGGCGACCTCGTACTCGTCCGGACCGACGACCCGGGCCTCCCACCCGCGTCGCTCGGCCTCCTGCCGGACCCACCGGCAAGCGGACGTCTTGCCGTTGCCTGGCGGGCCGGTCAGCAGCAGCCCGCGCTTGGCCCGGCCCCCGTAGCCACGCAGTCGCTTCAGGTTGGCCGGCTCCAGGAATCCGATGGTGTTCTGCCAGAGTACATCTCGCTGGCCTGTTGGCATGACTGGAGGCGTCGCGCCAGTCGCGGACGCCCGCTTGCACCGAACGGCGAACCGGTACAGCCTGGCGTAGTCCCGGCGGTCCACCACGAAGACGTGGAACCCGGTGGTGGTTAACTCCGGGGCCAGTCCGCAGTAACCCCGGGCGAAGGTGATGCCGTCCGCCCGGTAGACGCGGACACCGTAATTCACCCCCGGCCAGGCGGCCCGCCAGTTCCGGTCCCAGTCTCGGATCAGTACTCCGTCCACCGGGACGAGCGGCCCGCGGACCGAGTTCTCCAGCAGCGGGTCGGCGAAGTCGTCCGGGTCGAACACGACCGGGTCGGCGATCCCGGCGGCCGCCGCGGCCGCGGCCACGACAGTCTTGTGATCGGCCGTGAACTCGGAGAGGGGGGTACTCATACGCCCACGGACACCGATCCCACTGGCTCGGTTCGCCTCGTGTTGACGAGGTTCCGGTGAACGCACTAGATTGACCACGGTTAGTTACTTGATGCCGCAAAGCTCCCCCCGTGAGGGTTCGCCGATGTCCGCCGGGTCCCGGTTCGATTTGAGCGTGCTGGAGACCGCGCCGAAGGTCCCCGGCAAGCCGCGCCACAAAACTCGCGAGGTGGAAGTCGGCGGAGTGCTGATCGGCGGCGACAACCCGGTCCGCGTCCAGTCGATGACCACCACCGACACGTTCGACGTGGAAGGGACCATTGCGCAGATTCATGCGCTCGAGGAGGCCGGCTGCGAGTTGGTGCGGGTGACGGTGCCCAAGCCGGAGGACGCCGGAGCGCTGTCGGCGATCAAGTCGCGGATCGGCATCCCGCTCATCTGCGACATCCACTTCGACTACAAGATGGCGCTGGCGGCGCTCGATCACCCGGTGGACAAGATCCGCATCAACCCCGGCAACATCGGCAGTATCGATCGGTTCCGGCAGGTGGTTCGCAAGGCGAAGGACCGCGGTATTCCGATGCGGATCGGGGTCAACGCCGGGTCGCTGGAGCGGGACCTGTGCGAGAAGTACGGCTTCCCGTGCCCGCCGGCGATGGTCGAGAGCGCGCTGCGGTACATCGAAATCGCCGAGGCCGAGGGCTACCGCGACATCATCGTGTCGCTGAAGTCGTCTGACGTGCTGGTCGCGGTGGACGCCTACCGGCTGTTCGCGAAACTGGCCGACTACCCGACGCACATCGGCATCACCGAGGCGGGCAAGCCGCCCTACGCGGTCACGAAGTCGGCCGCCGGGCTGGCCCCGATCCTGCTCGACGGCATCGGCGACACGATCCGCATCTCGCTGCTGGGCGACCCGGTACCGGAGATCGCAGCCGCGTACGACATCCTCCAAGCGACGCAGCGGCGGGTCCGCCGGCCGGAGTTGATCGCCTGCCCGACATGCGGCCGGCTGGCGATCGACCTGGAAGCGATCATTGCCGAGCTGGAGAAGCGGCTCGAAGGACGGCGCTTGCCGGTGAAGATCAGCGTGCTGGGGTGCGTGGTGAACGGCCCTGGCGAGGCGCGGGAGGCGGACATCGGCATCGCGGCCGGCAACGGCAAGGGGATGATCTTCCGCAACGGAGAGATCGTCCGCCGGGTGGAGGAGAAGGAGATCGTGGACGCGCTGATGGAGGAGGTCGCCCGCTGGGAGCAGGAGAACGCCGCCAGGTTGCCGAAGGCGACCGACGTGGAAGGCATCGGCCGCCGCAAGCTGCCAGTCGTGGCGGGGTGAGTGGTGAGGTATAATGCGGTGGAAGTGCGGCCAAGGGTTTCGGAATGGCCCGTCCGAAGGTCCGGGTTCAGCACTTCCTGGCGTGCCGGGGGTCAATGGTGGAGGGGCCGGTCAGCCCTTCCAACCCGTATACGTTGACCGGAGTGAGCTACGTATTCCGGCTCGCGGCCGACGTCGAGTTCCCGACGACGCTGCCGGATGCCTGGGTGTACTGTCGGTTCATTAACGACCGGGCAGATGCGAGACGGGTCGAGTTCGCGGTGGAAGCGGTGTGGCTCGACGGCCGAAACGGTGAGGAAACGACCAGTTACTATCCGGGTAGCACCGTCGCATTCCGAGACGGCGATCCTGTTGCCAGCCGGGTCTGGAGACTGCCGTACTTGATGGTGTTTGGCGAAGGTCGGTACGAACTGAGGTTGCAATCGGGCCGACGTTCCAGGCTCGTGGCACGCGAGTTCATACGAGTCGAGCGTGAATCATGAGTAAGAAGAAGCGGTATCGCAACTCCCCCCCCCCGCCCGGAGGGGAAACCTCCGGGGGTATCGAAACCGTGTACCCGGTGTATCCTCCGGGTACGCCGCCGCCGAAGACGATCTTGGCGGCGGGGCCGGATGGCGTGTACGTTGTCATCTGGAGAGCGACCGAGGCCGAGCCGACCCCGCCGCCGTCCCTGTGGCCCCCCATGGCTCCTGGCCCTGCTCGCTGACTCACAGGTGCCGCGCCTCGTGACCCCGCGTCACGAGGTAGTCCACGATCGCCTTCCGGTGGCACTCGTCCGCCCGCTTCTCCGCACACAGCAAGCAAAACGGCTGCGGCAACTCCAACAGTCGCCCGACGAGCAGGTCGGCGGTACGCTCGATGAACGCGGCGTACCGTGTCAGTGAGTTGTCGAAGCCGAGGAACAGGTTGCCCAGCTCCGGCAGCGAGGCGTAGCCGATCCCGGCGTCGGCCAGCAGCTTCTCGATCCCAGTGCCCGGCTTGCCGGTGTACTTGTAGCTGCCCATGCTGCTGCGGTCGGGCCGCAGCCGCACGTCGGCCACGGTGCGGACGCCGGTCCCGGTCAACAGCCTGACGAACTCCGCCGGTGGGCGGCCGCCGTAGCCGATGGTGTAGAACGTCATACCGGCAGTTCCCGGCCGACGCCCTGTTGACGGGCCAACTCGACCACCTTCACCGCGACGGCGACGTCCTCGACGCCCAGACCCAGAGACTTGAAGACGGTGATGTCCTGCGGCGACTGGCGGCCGGGGTAGCGGCCGACCAGGATCTGACTCAACTCGCTCACGTCCTGCCAGTGCAAGATACCTTCCTTCAGAGCGGCCGCGAAGTCGCCGGCTTCCAGCTTCGCCTGCTCCTTGCTGTCCACCGCAATCAGGGCCGCTCGCCGTAACACGTCCACGTCGATCTCGGTCTTGGACAGGAAGTTCGACCCGACCACGTTCAGGTGTGCCCCGTCGGCGACCCACGCCCCGAGCAGCACCGGTTCCCGACTGGACGTCGCGGTGATGATGATGTCCAGCCCCTTCGCTGCCTCCTCGGGTGACACGACCGGGACGACCTCCGTGCCGCATTCGCGGCTCATCTCCGCGGCGAACTGCTTACGCCTCTCCTCGTCCCGGCCGTAGACGTGAACTCGGGAGACGGTCCGCACCTTGCACACGGCGAGTAGTTGCGTGCGGGCCTGCTTGCCGGTGCCTAACAGCCCGACGGTCGCGGCGTCCGGCCGGGCGAGCTTCTTTGTGGCAATGCCGCTGGCCGCACCGGTCCGCACCTGACCGAGATAGTCCGCCTGGATCAGTGCGCTCATCTCGCCGGACTTCGGATCATAAAGCGTGACGTGGAACTTCGCCGGGAACTTACCGGTGGTGTACGCCTTGAACCCGATCGCTCCGAGCGTCTTGGCCGCGGCCGGCAGGACGTGCAGCATCACCTGGTCGGTCTGGCAGCGCTGCCGCGGGATGTTCTCAGCTTCGTCCAGAGCTAGCTTGCGGAACGCCGCCTCGACCGCCGCCAGGGCCACGTCCATCGTCAGCAGTTGCCGGACGTCGTCCTCGGTTAGGTACAGGGCTGACATGGCGACACCCTCTCGTAGGGTGGGTCGAGGGAGCCTTTGCGACCGAGGCCCACCGCGCACAGAAGACGGTGGGCCTCGAAGACTCGACCCACCCTACTTACCCGAGCCGAGCCAGTCCTTGAGCCGGGCCAGCCCGCTCTCGATCACGTCGCGTCCCGTGGCGAACGACATCCGCACGAACCCCTCGGCCCCGAACGCCGAGCCGGGCACGAGGTTGACGTGCGCCTGCTCCAGCAAGGTCGTGCAGAAGTTTAGGGAGTCTGTTACCGGCTTGCCACCGAACGACTTCCCGAAGTGGTCGGCCACCCGGAAGAAGACGTAGAACGCCCCGTCCGGCACCGGCGCCTGCACGCCGGGAATCTCCTTCAGCAGCCGGCACGCCAGGTCGCGGCGGGCGGCGAACTCGGCCCGCATTTCGGCCAGCGACTTCACCGACTCCGGCGACTCCAGCGCCACCAGACACGCCGCCTGGCTGACGCTCGACGGGCAGCTCGTCTCCTGGCTCTGGATGTTGTCCATCGCCTTGATGAGCGGCACCGGCGCCACCGTCCAGCCGATCCGCCAGCCGGTCATGGCGTAGCTCTTGCTCGCGCCGCTGATGGTGATCGTCCGGTCCTTCAGCCCCGGCCGCAGCGTCACCACGCAAGTTGGCTTCGCGTCGCCGAAGGTGAGTTGCTCGTAAATCTCGTCCGACAGGATCGCCGCGTCCGACTCGCTCACGAGCGTATCGACCAGCGCCTCCAACTCGGCGCGGGTGTAGACCGACCCGGTCGGA
Organism: Fimbriiglobus sp.; assembly: GCA_035539575.1. Lineage (GTDB taxonomy): Bacteria > Planctomycetota > Planctomycetia > Gemmatales > Gemmataceae > DASSAT01. The sequence continues at coordinate 12,378 of DATLIF010000377.1, forward strand.
TTGCACGGCGAGTTGAGCATCAGCAGCCGCGTCTTCGGGGTAATCGCGGCCTTGAGCTGGTCCGGGGTCATCTTGAACCCGGACACCATCTCGGTCTCGACCAGCACCGGTGCGGCGCCGGTCATCCGCACGAGATCGGAGTAGCTAACCCAGTACGGCGTCGGAATGACGACCTCGTCGCCAGGGCCAACGGTCGCGGCCAGGGCATTGTGGATCGAGTGCTTGGCCCCGTTGGAGATCAGCACGTTCTCCGGGCCGCACTGGTGGCCGTAGGTCTTGCCGTACCAGTTGGCGACGGCCTTGCGCAATTCGGCGGTGCCGCCGGCGGGGGTATAGTGCGTCTGGCCGGACCGCATGGCCCGCTCGGCGGCGTCGCAGATGTGTTTCGGGGTGTCGAAGTCCGGCTCGCCGAGGCTGAAGTCGAAGACCTGGACGCCCTTCGCCTTGAGTTCCCGGGCCTTGGCACCGGCGGCGAGGGTGGCGGACGGCTGGACGGACGACGCGAGCGACGAAATGCGGATCATCGGACTCCACGAACCTCCGGGCGAAGGGGGCGAACTCGGGCTGCTCACCGACTGGTCATCGTATACAATCGGCGGAACTTTCGGGCACCCTTTTTCGCCACGGATGGCGCCGATGCACGTCGCCCACTTCGTCCACCGCTACCCACCGGCCCTTGGGGGCTGCGAGGCGTACGTCGAGCGGTTGAGTCGGTACATGGCCGACGCCGGGGACGCAGTGACGGTCTGGACGAGCACGGCAGTCGAGTTGGAGGAGATGTGGCGCGCATCGGGAGCCGCGACCGCAAGGGAGCGGGTTGCGTTCGAAACCCGCTCCCTTGCGGTCGCGGCTCCTGGTGTGGGACTTCGTCGCTACCGACCACTTCACTTCCGTGGTCGGCGCTTTCTTCTCAAGGCGCTCTCGCTGGTCCCCCACCCGCCAATGCAAGCCCTCACACTGCCGTGCAACCCGGTCTGCCCTGGTATGTGGCGCGACGCCGGCCGGTTCGCCGGGCCGCTGGACGCCGTTCATGCGTTCGCGTTTCCCTATTCCTTCATCGCGTCCTGTGCGCTGCGGCTCGCCCGGCGGCGCGGGGTGCCGTTCCTGCTCACCCCGTTCCTGCACCTCGGCAACCCGACCGACCCGGCCGACCGCACGCGCCGGCAGTACACTTCGCGGCCGCTGCGGTGGCTCCTGCGCCAGGCCGATCGAGTGTTCGTGCAGACACCCACCGAGGCGAACGCAGTGATCGGGCTTGGCATACCGGCAAACCGCGTGGTGTTGCAGGGATTGGGTGTCGATCCGCTGGAGTGTACCGGCGGCGACCGCGAGGCCGCCCGCCGGGCCTGGGGTGTCGCGCCTGGCGAGGTCGTCGTCGGGCATCTGGCGAACCTCAGCGCCGAAAAGGGGACGGTCGATCTCCTCCGTGCGGCGGAACGCGGGGAGTTCCGGCTCGTGCTGGCTGGGCCGAACATGCCGAGCTTCCGGCGGGCCTGGGAGTCGTTCCCGGCCAGGGATCGCGTCACCCGGCTTGGGCGACTGACCGATGTGGGCAAGCGGGACTTCTTCGCCGGTATCGACGTGTTCGCGCTGCCGTCGCGGACTGATTCATTCGGGCTGGTGCTGTTGGAGGCGTGGGCGAACGGCAAGCCGAACGTTTGCTACCGGGCTGGCGGCCCCGCCGACCTGGTCCGCCACGGAGAGGACGGGTTGCTGGTTCGGTGCGGAGATGTCGAGGGGCTGGCAAAGGGGTTGTTACGGCTGGCAGTAGACGAGGATATGCGGCATCGGCTCGGCGAGGCCGGACGCGAGCGGGTCGGCCACGAATTCCGCTGGGTGGACAAGCTGGGGCTGGTGAGGGACTCTCTTGTAGGGTGGGCCTCGAAGACTCGACCCACCCTACAAGATTGCAAGATTCACTTCACCCGTAGCAGGACGAAATCCACCTCTCCAGTCGGCCGAAGGACGTGCAACAATGCTCCGCGGTCCGGAGATGCGGCCGCCACGGCGGCCGCGAACTCCGCCACCGACACGACCGGCGTGCGGTCCACCTTCACGACCACCTGGCCCCTCACCAGGCCCGCAGCGGCGGCCGCGCCCCCGCGGTCCACGCCGACGATCACCACGCCGCGAGCCTCCTTCGGGAATCCGGCCGCCGGAGTCAGGTCCGCGACGGTCAGTCCGGCCCGCTCGACGTGTCTCGCACCGCCGGGAAACCCACGCGGGACCGGGGCTGGCACTGGCTGGGGCTGCGGCAGGGGCTGCGGCTGGCGTGCCCCGTACTCCTCTGGCTGTTCCAGGATCGTCACCGGCAGCGAGATCGGCTTGCCGTCGCGGACGTAGGACAGTTCGGACGGCTGGTTGATCGGCAGCTTGACCACCACCCGTGGAAGTGTGTTCGCGTCACGCACCGGCGTCCCGGCGATCGCTGTAATCACGTCCCCGACCTGGAGGCCGGCCTTCGCCGCTGGGGTGTCGGCGTACACCTTGCTGACCACCACCCCCTGTCCCTTCGCCACGCCCATCCGCACGGCCAGCTCGTCGTCCAACTCTCGCACCAGCACCCCGAGATAGCCGCGGCGGACAACGCCGGTCGTCATGAGTTGCCGGGCCACGTCCTTCGCCAGGTTGCTGCTGACCGCCAGCCCGACTCCCTGAAACCCGCCGCTGCGGGTCTTGATCGCCGCGTTAATCCCGAGCACTTTTCCGTCCAGCCCGATCAGCGGGCCGCCGGAATTGCCGGGGTTGATGGCTGCGTCGGTCTGGACGAAGTCCTCGTACTGGTTGAGGTTCAGGTTTCGCCGACTCTTGGCGCTGACGATCCCGTGCGTCACCGACCCGGTCAGGCCGAACGGGGCACCGACCGCCAGCACCCGGTCGCCGACCTCGGCCGCGTCACTGTCGCCCAGTTCCAGGAACGGTAATGGCTTGTCGGCCGTCAGCTTGATGACCGCGAGGTCGGTCTTGGCGTCCCGGCGGATGTCCTTCGATGGAAACTTGCGGCCGTCGTGCAGTTCAACTTCGACGGTGTCCGCTCCCTCGACGACGTGGAAGTTGGTCAGGACGACGCCGGACGAGTCGATGAGTACGCCGGAGCCGAACCCAAGGTTCAGATCGGGCGCCGGCTCCTCGGCCGCGTCGAAGAACCGGCGGTGTTCCTCCGGCAACCCCGGCGGCAGTTGCGGGGCGCGACCGGCACTGGCCGGCGGCTTCCGGTCGGCGAGCGCCTTCGCCTCGATGCTCACGACCGCGGGGATGACCTTCTTGACCACGTCCCGGTACGAGGTGAGGTCGCGCGGAACAGGCGGTGGCTCGGGAACTGGCTGCTGGCCGCGGATGTGACCTGTCACGATGGTGGCCGCGAGCGCGCCCACCAGGAGGCAAGCAGCAGCCAGGGACCAGCGGCGGATCATCGGAAAGCCCTCCCCTGACGGGTGTCAGCGAAGGTCTTTGTAGGGCGTGGCGAGTCTTGTCGGCTCGCCATTTGCCCTACGGTGGGCCTCAGAGCCTCGGCCCACCCGACAGGATCAGGTAGTCCTCAGCGGCCTCGGAGCGCCCGGCTTGCGACGGCCCTTTTGCGGCGGTTTCGGCTCCGGGCTCTTGAGTGTGTACGCCCCGCAACACGGGCACGGCCGCGACTCGATTGCCTCACGGGCATACACCGACCAGTTCCCGGCCAGCGGCCACCCGTGGCCGCACGCCCCACACGTTACCGTCGTCCTCACGGCATCCTCACCCAAGCCTACGGCCCGGTGGACCGGGCCGTAGGGCACTCCATTCGTCGCAAGACGCCTCAGTACCCGGCGCCCCGCTTCCCGTTCGGGAACCCGCGGAACCCGCGAAGAACCCGAACCCTCCAGTCGGCCACCGGGGTTCCACCGTCTGAGGCCACCACCTCGACTGGCGGGTCCACCCGGTCAAACGCCTGTTGCACTTCCGGTGTGATGTCGCCGACGTACACGAACGTCCGCCCGCGGAAAACTTGCGCATTGGCAATCGGGTTCGGCCGCCAGAGGTCGTACTGGCTGTGACGGTCGGCCAGCGCCGGGCCGAACGTGTACGCCGTCGGGTGTCCGCGGCAGTAGAAGGCGAGTTCCCCCGGAATCGTCCAGGTCATTCCCGCCAGGACTGGCTCCTCGCCGTCCTCGGTCCGGGCCTGCTCCCGCAGTTCGTCCACGACGGTGGCAAGTGACCGCCAGCCGTGCATGCGCGAAGTCAGGTCGAGTTTGCGGATCGGGACGGGTCTGCCGGCGGTCGGCGCGGGCGCCAGATCGGCGTACAGGGGCCGGACCAGGCCCGGAAAGCGGGCTGCCAGTGTCATCACCACCCCAAGCGGCACGGCCACGGCCAGGAAAAAGCAGGCCAGCCGCCGATGTCGCGGATCGGGGTCAGAAACCTGACGGACGACCCACGCCACGGCCAGCACCGCCCCGGAGACGTAGGCCGCCGCCGGCCAGTTGGCCTGCCCCTTCGACTTCACCGCGGCCAGCAGGAATACGGCAAACACCGGCACAGATGCCCACCACAGGAACGCAGTACGCGGGTTGCCGCGGCGCCACGGTCGGAAGTGACAGATCGCCGCGACCCATGCCAGGAACCAGTACCCAATGAGTAGCCCGAACTGGCTACCCAGATAGTGGGGAAGGGCCAGCGGGTCGAAGCCGGAGCCCTCGTCTGCCCCGGCCAGGGTCACGACGTGTCGGACACTGACCCAGTCATTCGCAGCGTTCCAGGCCACGATCGGGACCAGGCCCAGCGCGGTCAGGCCACACAGAACCCAGTACCCCGGCCGTAGCAGCAGCCCGCGCCGCCTGTGGTCAGTGAGCAGGTACAGCCCGACGCAGACCGGGAACAGCAACATCGTGTACTTGGCCAGCACGCCGACCGCCGCGACCAGGCCGGCCGCGGCCCACGCCCGCCGCTGCGCGAAGACGCACGCCCAAGCCCAGCAGCACAGAAATGGCCCGTCGATGGTCATGAGCACCGCCGGGGCGGCCAGCGGCGGGATGCTCAGCCCCAGCGCGACGGCGGCCAGCGCCAGTCGGTCGCTGCGGAACGTCTGGACCGTCAGCCGGTGGACCGCGACGAGTAACAGGGCATTGCACAGGACCGCCGGCAGCCGCACCGCCGGCATGGTGTCGCCGAGGAGGGCACAGCTCCCGCGGATGAGCCAGGCGACGAGGGGGCCTTTGCTGTAGTAACTCCAGTCGAGCCGACGGGACCAGTCCCAGTAATGGGCCTCGTCCGGGGCCAGGTCGAGCGGACAAGCCACGAGCAAGTACAGCAGATTGGCGACCGCGAACGCCGCAATCAGGGCGTAGACCGGGAGATGCAGGTTCGATGTGGTGGGATGACCCATTGCCCGAATCGGCCGGGTCAACTCCAGCGTCGTAGCCATCCGGTGGTCCGTCCTTGAACCCCAGGAGTCCAACTGCGTTGTAAGGCAGGCGGACCGGAGGGGTCAAGGTGAACCCCGAGCGTCAGCCCGCGATATCCTCGACGAGCTTCGCCAGAACCTCGTGCGTCAGGGCGAACGCCACCTGTTCCCGGCGAGTGCCGGCAGCGCGGCTCCCCTTGAACCGCCGGACGGTCGCGTGGGACAGCCCGCGAAGGTGGACCTCGTAGTACAGCCGGTCGTCCCCCTTCACGGTCGGGTCGTCGCTGCGGAGGATCGCTTCTTGCTGGTGGTCGTCCACCTCCAGCACCTTGAGGTCTTCCATCAGCCCGCCGACCCGCATGGCGATGCCGTCGGCCCACCCCTTCAGGGTCAGACCGGCCGGGGCCTCCGAGGTGCGGGCCAGTGTCAACTCCCACGCCAGGCAGCCGACGGTGTCAGCCCGGTCGGCAGAAAGGCCGACGGCCCACCCGGCGTCGGGGAGGGTTTCCGACCAACTGTGTCGGCCTGCGCCCGCCGGGCGCCACTCAGCGAGTTTTGCCTGTAGTGTGTCGGCGAGGGTCATTGTCGGCTCCGATGGCCTGCTGGGTGTGCTCGGACCCATCGAACGAGAGCAGCGTGGGTTTGTCGTCCACCACCGTCTCGACGTGGACCGGACGGCCCCAGATGTACTGGACGTTGGCCAGGGTGTCCCGGGCCTCGCCCGCGTTCAACTCTACCCCATTGTACTCGTGCCGCAACAGCAACTCGCCCCGGTTGCGGTGGTTGCCGTTGACCACATAGATCCACGGCTTGCCAAAGTTCGTCAGACTGAACAACAAGCGATGCTTGACTTTCTGGAACTCCCGCGACTCGATCACATAGTTCCGCGTCGGCTCCTGGTAGTTGAACGAGAACAGCTTGTACTGCTTGCAGAACTCCGGGGTCAGGTAGGTGTCGATGAACGTGATGTCGTTGTGGATCTTGCGGACCTCGAAGATCTTGCGGCGGCCCAGCCCGGTCTGCTTGTCCCAGGTCCGCTTTTTCTCCAGGTCGTCGCAATTCTCCCACTCCGCGCCGAACCGCCCGGTGTCCCAGCGGTATTCGATGTCCCTCAGCAGCTCGATGCCCAGCTTGTACGGGTTGAGCCGGCGGCTACTGGTGGCCATCGTCCCCGAGTGGTGGTCTGCGTAATCTACCAACTCCGACGGCTGGAGCACCTTCTGCGTCATCATGGTGCTGTGCCAATAGCTGGCCCAGCCCTCGTTCATGATCTTGGTCTGGGCCTGCGGGTAGAAGTAGTACGCCTCGTCGCGGACGATCGACAGCACGTCGCGTTGCCAGTGCTTCAGCGGGGCGTGCTCGATCAGGAATAGCAGCACGTCCTTCTCGGGGCGGTCCGGAAAGCTGGGGACGTCGCGGCGGTCCTTGAGCCGCTGGGCCTCCTCGTCGCCCTCGCCCGGTTTGGCCCGCGGGTTGATGTACGAGTCCATGTACGGCTTCGACTTGAACCGCACCTCCTGGTCCTCGCCCTCCCCTTCTTTGTCCGTCGGGGCGAAGTCGTACCGGGACGAGTCGTCGCGGCGCTTGATGGCGACCGAGTGGATGTCGATCAGGTCGTCGATCGACATGCACCGGTCCATGAACGCCTCCACCTCGTCTTCCCCGAACCGTTCGGTGTACCGGCGGATGCGGGCGGCGTGGTTGGCGATCTCGTCCATCATCTTGCGGGTGGTGTGCCCGAAGTACGCGTTGTTCTTGAAGAAGTCGCAGTGCCCGTAGACGTGGGCCATCACCAGCTTCTGATCGACGGTGTGGTTGCACCGCATCAGGTACGCGTAGCACGGGTCGTTGTTGATCACCATCTCGTAGATCTTCGACAGCCCGTACGAGTACCCCTTGCTCAGATCCTCGTACTGCATGCCGAACGACCAGTGCGGGTAGCGGGTCGGGAACCCGCCGTACGCGGCGATCTCGTTGAGGTCGTCCGCGTCCACCACCTCGAAGATGGTTTCGTAGAAGTCCAGCCCGTAGTCGCGGGCGTATCCCTCGATCTCGTCCTTGAGGACGCGAAGGTGGGGCGGCAGGTTGGTGTTGTAGAAGCCGGTCATGGCATTACTTCCGGACTAGGGCGACGACGAGGTTCGCGGCGAAGGACAAGATGGCACCGATCAGCAACCCATAGAGCATCCATCGTCGCTGATCCCATTTCTCGACCTGCTTCAGGTGATCATCGAACCGTTGGGTTAACAGAGCCACTTGTCGTTGCAGTTCCTTGAGTTCATTTCCGTGCGTCTTCCGTTCGGAGTTCAGTTCGTGCTGATCCCGTGACAGCGTCTCGACACGCTCACGAAGGATTGCGAAATCGGTCCGGAGTTCCCCAATCTGTTGAGTGGGCGTTTTGGCCACCGTCAGCCTCCTTGCGATTCGGCCAACTCCTTCTCCGTCTGTTCAGCCCGCTTCTCCAACAACTTGTCCAACACGTTGCCCCAGACAAACCGAACCCATTTTCGGAAGTCCGAGGGCTTCTCAACGTCTGCAAAGGCCGCAACCGCGCTGTCTTCACCGGATACGTGCGGGAGGGTTAAGGACAGGGACAACCACACAAACGGTCGGTCCGAATCGGCGTGCTTCAACTCGAAGGCCACCTCGACCCGATCCGCCCAGCGACCTACTTCACTCTCAAGATCGGGTAACAACCGTTCAAAATGGGCCTTCAACTCCGGCTTCGAATCGAAACCCAGGAACCTAGCCGATTTCAACATGATCCGCGCCTCCAGACGTGTTACCGCCCCGTGCTCAGGAACTCCTTGATGCTGCCGAGGATCGCCTCCCGGTCGGGGACGCGGCTGACCACCACGTTCTCGTGCTCGTCGGCCAGCTCGTGGACGTGCTCGTAGAACTCCCCGCTGCCGTAGGGCGACTCCACCTGCCCGTACCCGAACAGGTTCAGCTTCGGTAGCAGTTGTTCGGTCAGCAGCTCGATGCACCGGGGCACGTCGTCGCCCCAGTTGTCGCCGTCGGAGAAGTGGACCGCGTATACGTTCCAGTCGCTCGGCCGGTACCGGGCGTCGATGATCTTGTTGGCCAGCTCGTAGGCCGAGCTGATCTTGGTCCCGCCGGACTCCCGAGTGTGGTAGAAGGTGTGTTCGTCCACTTCCTGCGCGGCCGCGTCGTGGATGATGTACACCCGGTCCACACCCTTGTAGTGGGCCTTGATCCACGTGTCGATCCAGAACGACTCGATCCGTACGATCTCCTTCTGCTCGTCGGTCATCGAACCGGACACGTCCATCATGTAGACGACGCAGGCCACCGCCTCCGGCTTCGGGAACTCCTTCCACGACCGGTAGCGCTTGTCTTCCCGCTCCGGGATGACCAGCGGCCGCTTCGGGTCGTATGTGCCCGACGAGATCTGCCGCCGCAGCGCCTGCCGGTAGGTCCGCTTGAAGTGCCGCAGGCTCTCCGGGCCGACCGTGCGGATGCTGGTGTAGCGGTCCTTCTCGGTGACGACGTTCTTCTTGCCGCGCGGCTCGATCCGCGGCAGGGCCAGCTCCTCACCGAGGATGGCGGCCAGCTCCTCCATCGTCAGCTCGACTTCGAGGATGTGCCCGCCAGGCGAGTCGCCGGCCTGCGGGTCGCCGTCACCGTCCTGCGGCTGGGTCAGCGGCTGGCCAGGCTGGCCGTCGCCGACCCCGACCCCGCCGGCCCCCTTCTGGCCGTACCGGAACTGGGGGAGGTTGATCGACGGGATGGGGATCGACACCAGGTCGTTCCCCTTCTTGC
>DATLIF010000378.1:0-3825 GCA_035539575.1 Fimbriiglobus sp.
CGTTGAAGGTGTTCGGCGGGTTCATCGGCGTAGGTCCGGCTGTGCCGGACGTCGGGTGAAAAGGCGTCCGGCACAGCCGGACCTACAAGAGCGTACCACCCGGCCGCCCATCTACAATGACCGCGTCCCCTGGAGCCGTCCGCCATGAGTACCGCGCCCCGACCGGTCACCGTCCCGGAGTTCCGTGCCGCCAAGGGCCGGGCGGAGAAGCTGGCCGTCGTCACCGCCTACGACTTCGCCACCGCCCGGCTGGCCGACGACGCCGGTGTGGACGCGGTCCTCGTCGGCGACTCGCTGGGCATGGTCGTGCAGGGGCACCCGCACGCCCTGCCGGTCACGCTCGCCCAGATGGCCTACCACACCACCCTCGCCGCCCGCGGGGTGCGGCGGGCGCTCCTGATCGCGGACCTGCCGTTCGGCAGCTACAACGAGTCCCCGCGGCAGGCGGTGCGCAGCGCCTGCCGGCTGGTCCGGGCCGGGGCCGCGGCGGTGAAGCTGGAGGGCGGCGAGCGGATGGCCGGGTCCATCGCGGCGTGCGTCCGGGCGGACGTGCCGGTGGTCGGGCACGTCGGGCTGACGCCGCAGTCGGTCCACCGGCTCGGCGGGTTCAAGGTGCAGCGGGACGCGACCCAGGTGCTGGCCGACGCACAGGCAGTGGAGCAGGCCGGGGCGTTCGCGGTGGTGGTCGAGTGCGTGCCGGCGGACCTGGCGGCGAAGGTGACGGCGTCCGTCTCGATCCCGACCATCGGCATCGGTGCCGGGCCGCGGTGCGACGGGCAGGTGCTGGTCTTCCATGATCTCCTGGGGCTCTACGACGGCCTGCGGCCGAAGTTCGTCAAGCGGTACGCGGAACTGGGCGAGGCGGCCCGGTCGGCGCTGCGGGCGTATTGCGAGGAGGTCCGCGGCGGCACCTTCCCGGGGCCGGAGCATGAGTTCAAGTGACCGATCCCTTCCCCGGTTGCGGACCTCTAACGGGCGGGCGAGCAACCAGTCCGGTTTACCGGATAATCGCTTGAACACACCGACCGTTCGGGTACGATCGAAGGCCGTTACCCGAGGTCGTGCCCATGCCCAACTCCACTTGCACCCGGTGCAGTCGTCTGGTGGCCAGACCGGCCGCGGACGAACTGTGCGAAACGTGCCGCCGGCACGAGACCGACCAGCCCGCGGTCCTGCGAGCGCCGGGCTATACCCCGTTCCTGCTCACCCCAAACGCGGACCCCGACCCGCTCGCCCTGACGCAGCGGATCACCCGGCCGCAACTTCCGCCCCCGGTCCTGCCGGGATATGACCTCCGCGAGATCCTCGGCGGCGGCGGCATGGGCGTCGTCTACCTCGCCCACGAGGTGGACGCCGACCGACTCGTCGCGCTGAAGCTGGTCCGCGCCGCCACCGACCCGGCCGCCCGGGTGCGGTTCCGCGTCGAGGTCCAGGCCATGGCCCGGCTCGACCACCCCAACGTGGTCCGCGTCTACGCCGTCGAACTGGACCGCCCGGACCCGTTCTTCACCATGGAGCCGGTGGACGGCCCGGGGCTGGACAGCCGCATCATCACCGGCGGCCCGCTGCCGCAGGACGAGGCCGCCCGGATCATGGAACAGGTCGCGCGGGCGGTCCAGCACGCCCACGCCGAGGGGGTGATCCACCGCGACCTGAAGCCAGGCAACGTGATCGTCGGGTCGGACGGGGTTCCGAAGGTGACCGACTTCGGACTGGCCAAGCGGATCGATACAGAGGACGGGCTGACCGTCTACGACGCGGTGCTGGGCACCCCCGGGTTCATGGCCCCGGAGCAGACCGGCGGCCGCAACGACGAGGTCGGTAAGCCGGCCGACGTGTACGGCCTGGGGTCCACGCTGTACGCGCTCTTGACCGGACAGCCGCCGTTCGGCGGGATCGACCCGGTCGAGGTCGCGGTGCGGGTCCGCACCCAGCCGCCGCGGCCGCCGTCGGAGCTGCGCCGCGGCGTGTCGGACGAACTGGAAGCGGTCCTCCTGAAGTGCCTGGAGAAGGACCCTGCGAAGCGGTTCGCCACGGCCGGCGAAATGGCCGACGAGCTGGCCCGCTGGCGGCGGGGCGAGCGGACACTGACGCGGCCACCGTCGCGGGCGGTGCGGCTCGGTCGGGCGGTCCACCGCCGACGGTCGGCGGTCATGGCGTGTCTGGTGCCGTTCGTGCTGCTGGCCACCGGCGCCGTGCCGACCCCGCCGCTCATGCAGGCAACGGAGCCAGTTGATCATAAGGTGAACCTGCTCGACAACACTCGCATGCCCCGCTTCGAATCGTGGCGGCTCAATGGCGTGCCGCTCCGAACGAGCAAGGACGGATGCTGCATCATCGACTCGATGCGGCATGCCAGCCTGCTGCAAATCTCCCCATCGCTTCAGACGAACCGGTATCGGTTCCAGATGGAGTTCCGACAAGAGGACGCCGCCATACTCGAAGGCGCCGGAGCCGGACTTTACTTCGGCCACGACGAACGGCTGAATGATCGTGGAGTTCCAGTTCACACCTTCTACTGTGTTCAGCTCAACAGTTTCCTGCCCAAACAACGTGTCGATGCTGGCGTCCAGCCGGAAGTGCGATTTGACCGCATGAGGTTAATTCCTTACCCCCCACAGGACTCCAAATACCTGGCTCAACAGACTTTCGCCATCGCAGCCAAAAACTATTCTTATGTTCCAGTTCCAACGGAGAATGAACCCTGGCGGTATGTGGAGGTGGAAGTCACCCCAACCAGTATCCGGGTCCTGTGGCGTGAAAAACCTGGCGATGGCCTGACGACTCTGTGCCAGTTCAACCCCACGACGAGCGGCGATTATGTGCGGGCCTATGGCCACAAGAGTAAGCCGGAAGTGATCCAAAGGAACCTGTCTCTGTTCGAGTCCTGGCACCCCCAACAACCGTTTGGTATTTACAACTACCAATCCCGACTCGTCATCCGCAGCGCCGTACTGGAACCCTTGCCGGAGTAAAGCCCGTTCACCGTTCCTGGCCGTTGGTATTCACCTGGAGAACTCCATGCCCGTGACGATCACTCTTCCGAACAGTCCGACGGACGAGCCATTCACCGTCACCATTGATTACACCCTTCCCGCGGGTGGCCCCTACCTCATGGACTGCTCGGTGGGGGGTGATAGCGACGCCAAGAGCGTCAGCGGTGGAACCAGCTCCTGGACGACCAAATCGTTCTCTCCAGGGGCCGGACCACAGCAAATTGATGTCTCGGTCATGGATCTCCCGGATTTCGCCACGAAACCGATCTCCGTCAACGGCCCCGGCATGGAAGGCAGCTCCGAAGCCAAGTCATAAGCCCGGTTCGTGCCCGGCCTGTCACGATCCGGGCAAACCCCGATCACCTTCTGCCCCGTCCGGGTGTCCGTATAATCGGCACAACCCGGGCGGGGTTGCCGTTTCCCCACCGGCCCCACGGACACGGACACGCACATGGCCGAGAAGATCACGCCCCGCGCCCAGAACTACCCGCAGTGGTACCTCGACGTCGTTCGCCAGGCCGGACTGGCCGACAACTCCGAGGTCCGCGGCTGCATGGTCATCAAGCCGACCGGCTACGCCCTCTGGGAGAAGATGCAGCGCGGCCTGGACCGCCTGTTCAAGGATACTGGTCACGTCAACGCGTACTTCCCGCTGTTCATCCCCAAGAGCTACTTCGCCAAGGAGGAAGAGATGGCGGAGGGGTTCGCCAAGGAGTGCGCGGTCGTCACCCACTACCGGCTCAAGACCGTCGAGCAGAACGGCAAGCGCAACCTGATCGTGGACCCCGAGGCGGAACTTGAAGAACCGCTGATCATCCGCCCGACCTCC
>DATLIF010000379.1:0-3008 GCA_035539575.1 Fimbriiglobus sp.
ACGGTCGAGTTCCGGGCCGGGATGGTCGTCGGGGCGGGCAGCCTGTCGTACCGGCTGCTGAAGTCCCTGACCGACCGACTGCCGGTCATGATTTGCCCCCGCTGGCTGACCACGGCGACCCAGCCGGTCGCCGTGGACGACGTGCTGGCCTACCTGCTCGCAGCCAGGGAACTGCCGGTGGGCGAGGGCCGGACGTTCGAGATCGGCGGGTCGGAGGTCGTGACCTACGCCGACCTGATCCGAGAGTACGCCCGGCAGAGGGGGCTGCGGCGGTGGCTGATCTTCGTGCCGGTCCTGACGCCGTACCTGTCCGGCCTCTGGCTGGCGCTGGTGACACCCGCCACCTACGAGGTCGGGCGGCACCTGATCGAGGGGCTGAAGAACCCCACGGTGGTCCGGGACAAGATGGCGATGGAGGTCTTCCCGGTTCGACCGATGGGGGTGAAGGAGGCGATCCGCCGGGCCATCGCCAGCACGACCGGGGCGGTCGTTACCAGTTCATCGCCGTGATTGACAGTTGCAGCACGGTGGCGACGGACACCCACACGAAGTACGGGACTTGGACGATGGCGACCCATTTGTAGTGCGGCCAGACGGCGACGACGCACCAGACGAGCGTGGCCCACACGAAGAGGATGTCCGCCGCCGCCAGCGGGACGCTCCGCAGCCCGGCGAAGACCGGCATGAACAGCAGGTTCGCCACGAGGTTTACAGCGAACGGCAGCGCCACCCGCCGGGGCAGCTTCCGGCGGAACGCCTGCACGAAGACGAACCCGAAGCTGGCGACGATGACCGGGTAGAGGATCGTCCAGATCAGGCTGATGGTCGAGGGAGCCGGGGTCCACGGCGGCTTCGCCAGCGAGTCGTACCATTCGATCCACGTCATCGGGGTTCCCTACTCACAAGTCCCGTGGCCCCTCTTCGACCTTCGGGGCGCTCGCCCCCGGCTCGACCTCCTTGAGCAAGCCGTTGAGGTCGAGCCGCCGGGTGAACATCGCCAGTACGCCGGTCGGCGTCCGGGGCCAGTTCGTCTGCGGTCGGTCCCAATACAGTTCCACCCCGTTCTCGTCGGGGTCACGCAGGTACAGGGCCTCGCTGACGCCGTGATCGCTGGCCCCGTCGAGCGGGATGCCAGCGGCGATCACCCGCCGGAGGGCGTCGGCCAGTGCCCGCCGGGTCGGGTACAGGATGGCCGTGTGGTACAGGCCCGTCGTCCCCGGCGGCGGGGGCGACCCGCCCAAGCTCTCCCAGGTGTTCAGCCCGATGTGGTGGTGGTAGCCGCCCGCCGACACGAACGCCGCCTGCGTGCCGTACCGCTGCGTCAGCCCGAAGCCGAGGACGCCGCAGTAGAACCCCAACGCCCGCTCCAGGTCGGCCACCTTCAGGTGGACGTGGCCGATGCGGACGCCGGGGTCAATCGGGCGGGGTTGTTCGTTCGAGGTCATGAAGGCTCCTCTCGATTACTGGTCGCTGATCGCCCGCCGGTATCGCTCGGCCGACCGCCGGACTGCCGCCTTGCCGTCCCGCTCGATCACCGTGTCCCAGAACGCCCCGTACACCCCGTCGTACCCGAACGGCTCGACCGCCCGGACGATCCGCTCGACGGCTGCGGCCGACAGCGGGACGTAGTTGAGGTAGGAGTACATAAAGCTGACGTGTGTGCGGTCGGCGACCACCTGGATGATGTCGCCTGTCAGCAACGCACCCTTGCCCCCGGCACCGCCTTGCCAGTGCAGCACCGTCCCGCCCTCGAAGTGACCGCCGCACCGCACGAGTGTCAGGCCGTCGCCCAGCGACTTGGTGTCGCCGTCCCAGAAGGCGATGGCCGGGTCCGGTCGCATCACCCACTGCCGGTCGGCGGCATGAAGGAGGATCGGCACGCCGCCGAAGGCCCGGCTCCAGTCCGCCATCGAGGCGTAGTAATGCGGGTGCGAGATGGCGACGGCAGTGACGCCACCCACTGCCTTGACCATCTCGACCAAGGCCGGGTCGAGCAGCGGAATGCAGTCCCAGAGAACGTTGCCCGTCGGCGTCCGCACGAGCAAGGCCCGCTGACCGATGGCGAAGTGCGGGTCGATGCCGATGCCGGTCAGCCCCGGCTCCTCGGACCGGATCGAGTTCCGGTGGGTCAGTCGCAGCTTGTCGAGCGTCGTCCACTGCTGGCCCGTGACCTTGACGTACTGCCGGTCGTCACGGCAGACGGGGCAGGCGGCGGGCGGCTGGTCGCCCTCGGCGTGCTGCGTCCCGCAGGTGGTGCAGATGAAGTTCGGCATCCCCATCACCCTTCCCGGCTCGCAGTAAGTGCCACTTCGATGACCGCCTCCAGCGTCTCCTTGTCCTGCAACCCGGTCAGTACCCGGCTGCCGATCACGAACATTGGGACGCCGCTGACGCCCGCCTCCTCGTAGGCGTGCCGCAAGGCCCGCCGGTGTGCCTCCCGGTACGTTCGGTCCCGCAGGGCCGTCTCGAACGCCGCCCGGTCCAGCCCGGCTTCACCGGCCAACGTTGTCAGCACGCCGATGTCGCCGATGTCCCGGCCCTCGACGAAGAAGGCGGTCAGGACCCGGTGGTTGTACTCGTTGCCCTTGCCGTGTTCTCTGGCGAACTGGTAGCCCTCGAACGCCATGTGGGTGTGCGGCTGGGGCGACACCGGAGGTAGTGTGATCGGCACGCCCATTCTGCGGGCGATAGGGTAGACCGACTGCCGCCACGCCCGCTGGAGGTAGTCGCCCTCGGGCCGCAGCGTCACGTGCGGCTCGGGCCGTAGCTCGAACGGCATCCACTCGACCTCGACGTCCTTCCCCCTCACCGCCTCCCGTAGCGGAAACTCCGCCAGGTAGCAGAAGGGTCAGACGTAATCCGAGTACACCCTGATCTTCGTCGCCACGACGGCCCCTTGTATGTTCCGAATGCCGCCACGTTGGCGGTCGTAGCATGGGTGGGGCGGCAGGCCGTCCCTCCTCTGGCCGGTCCAGGCCGTAAGTGAGCCCGGGCCGCCGCCCCCACCC
>DATLIF010000380.1:0-4251 GCA_035539575.1 Fimbriiglobus sp.
TTCGGGAAGATGGTGGGCCTCGAAGACTCGACCCACCCTACAAAGATCGCCCGTTGCCTTCCGCGCCGGTGACGGCCTAGAGTCAGCACAGTGGACGGTCCGCCCCGGGTCGCCCCGTGCGGAGGCAGTCATGCGTCGCGAACTCTCGATACTGGGCATCGCAATCAATCTGCTGGCGGGCGGTGTGGCGAGCGCCCAACCCCCGGACGAGCCGATCCGCCCGTTGCCGCCCCCGCCGATGCCGATGGCCGGGCGGGTGTTCCCGGTGTACCCGCTGTACCCGGCCCACGGGGCGGTTCAGATCGCCTACGCCGGTGAGACGTTCGTCGCTGCCGACACCACCGGGTAGTTCCTGTACGCGGCCCCGGCCAACTACTGGTCGGTGCCGCACCAGGCATGGCGGTCGATCCCGCACCCCCAGGCCGCGGAGATCGCCGCCCGGTTCTCCGCGCCCGTCGTGGCAGCGCCGGATGCCGGGGCGGACGCGCTCTTCACCCTCGGGGCCGCGGCGTACTGGTCCGGCGACTATCAACCGGCCCAGACCTACTTGGAGTCCGCGGCGGCGAAGGACCCGCGCGACGCGCGGGTGTGGCAGTACCTGGCGCTGGCCCGCTGGGTGCAGGGCCAGAACGACGCGGGCCGGCAGGCGGCCCGGTACGCCGCGGCGGCGGCTCTGGTCTTCCCGGAGAAGAACATGGCCTACCGCGCCGCCCTGATGGGGCTGGACGACCGTACCCGGCGACGGATGACCGAGGCGGCGGGCGACATCACAACGGTCGAACAGGCCGAGGCCGTGCTGGCCGGCCTGCCACGGCCCGCACCCCGCTGACACCGGCTTACGGCGCCCCCGCCGCGGGCCGAAACACCTCGATGCCGATGAGGTCCAGGCCCGGCGTGGGGCAACCCGGCTCGACCCACGCCGACCGCACCTGGCCGGCGATCCAGAACGACGTGGTCGATTCCCCTGGCACCAGCCAGGAGTAAACCGTCGAACTCTTCACTTCACTGCTGTCGGCCGACACCCACTTCAGGGTGAACTGCTGCCAGTACCGCGAGTCGTCGCAATGGAACCGCAACCGCACCGCGGCCACAGACTGGTCCCCGTCAATCGGGAGGACCAACCGCGGCGGGGTCGGCTCCCGCTCCATGTCCCACGCCGGGATGCGGGTGCCGGTCGGCAAGCTCATGGTCTCGCGCGAAAGCGGCGGTCCCTCGGCGATCCCCCGCAACGGACCGTGCCCGTGTGCGTGCAGCAGTCGGAATCCGTCCCGACACGCCGGAACCGGAAACAGGACGTGCCGGTCGGCCACGAACTCGACCGGCACGCCGGCCCGGATGTCGGCAACCATCGCGTTGTACCGCACCCGATACGCGCCGGCGTGCTGTTTCGCAATCTGCCAGTCCCCGCGACACATGGGAATCGCGAGGAGTAGCAGTAGGGCAAGCGACATGGGGATACCGACCCATGCCGGGAGTCGGACGTAGCGGGCCGCGGCCAACAGCGTCACGCACAATCCCAGGCACGAGATGCAAGCATACCGGGAGGCGAACCCCGACGGCCGCCCGTGGCCGATCGCAAGTGCCACCAGCCACACCGAGAGCAGGACCGCCAGCCAGCCGAGAGCAACTGGCCGCTCCTCAGGTCGTCGCGTGGCAACGGCCAGTAAGACGAGCGCCGTTGCCACTTCGGCGGCCAGCACTCCCCAGCCGATGACCGGCCAGGCGTGGCCGCCAATCGGCCCGACCCCAGACGCCAGAAACTCCATCGCATGACGAAGGGTCAACTCGACCCCGTGGCGTTCCGACGTTGGCGGCGTCTGGAGCAAGTCACCGACTGACCATCCGGCGTACACGGCCGCCGTCCCGAGGATCAGCAGTCCCGGGACCAGACGAAGCGTTCTACCCCTCCCCCATATATACATTGGAACAGTAGACAACCAACCCACGCGCCGACCAGTGGGACGAACAGCAATCCGATGCCTCCCCCGGACATAATCCCGAGCAACAACACGCCCGCGCACGTCGCACTGCGTGCCGGGTCCGCGTCCCGACTCCGGGCAACGACCGCGAGAAGCACCGCGACCAGGATCGTCGTCAGGGTGAAGACGACCTGGTAGCCCATCAACAGGTTCTCGTAGTGTCCGGCGTTGAGGAGCAAGACCGGGAACCACAGGTCAGCCGGGTGATCGTGACCCCGCTCCCGGCGCGCGACGCGGACGAGGATGTACGCTGATCCTGCGAGGAACAGAATTGTCAGGACCATCCCGGCCGGGAACCAGTTCCCGGTCAACCGGTGGAGGCTGAGGTAGAGAAGCCGACCGAGGACGTACCGGTGTTCGTAGTGCTTCTCGAACGCCCAGTCCCAGCCAGATGTCAGCCCGAGCAGCGGCGGGATAAACTCCCACTCGTCCTGCATCGGCAGGTTACGACCGTTGCGGGTGACGTAAGTCGTCGCCAGGACGAGCATCGCCACCCATACGGCGGCGACGAGCCACGACCACCTCGGCCGGGCCTGGGCGAGAGATGCAAAGAAGGCGTCCCGGCCTCCCGTGACAGGGAGGAGCGAGCGCAGCAGGCGTGGCATGACGTCGGCCCCGGGCGGTTCGGCAACGGGGTGCATCGGACGGGCCGCGGTTCCAGCTTAACGGTATAACTACTTGTCTTCACGCATTATCCGGTGTCGCGCGGGACGGTATCGCCCGTGGCGATTACACTGACCGGACCACCGGGAGGCCCCGCATGCCGTACATTCTGGCCCTCGATTCCGGGACGACCAGCGCCCGGGCGATCGTGTTCGACCACGACGGCTCGATCCGATCCGTCGCCCAGAAGGAGTTCGCCCAGATCTACCCGAAACCGGGGTGGGTCGAACACGACCCACTGGAGATCTGGACCGCCCAGATCAGCGTCGCCGTCGAGGCGCTCGGCCGCGCCGGGCTGCGGCCCAACGAACTCGCCGCCGTCGGCATCACCAACCAGCGCGAAACCGCCGTCGTCTGGGACAAGCAGTCCGGCGAACCCGTCTGCAACGCCATCGTGTGGCAGGATCGCCGCACCGCCCCGTTCTGCGACAAACTCCGCGCCGACGGCCACGAACAGCTCATCCGCGACAAGACCGGCCTGGTCATTGACGCCTACTTCTCCGGCAGCAAGGTCGCCTGGATTCTGGACAACGTCCCCGGCGCCCGCGAGAAGGCGGAGGCGGGAAAGCTCGTGTTCGGCACCGTCGATAGCTGGCTGATCTGGAAGCTGACCGACGGTCGGCTGCACCTGACCGACACAAGTAACGCCAGCCGGACGATGCTCTTCAACATCCGCACCATGAAGTGGGACGAGGAGTTGCTGAAGCTCTTCCGCATCCCCGCGTCGATGCTGCCGGAGGTGAAAGCATCCAGCGAGGTCTACGGCCCGGTGACGACGGCCCTGGGGCTGGGCAACGTGCCGATCGCCGGGATCGCGGGAGATCAGCAGGCGGCACTCTTCGGTCAGCTCTGCACCGAGCCGGGGCTGACCAAGAACACCTACGGCACCGGCTGCTTCATGCTGCAATGCACCGGCCCGAAGGCGGTCGCCTCGACGAACAAGCTCGTCACCACCGTGGCCTGGACCCGTGGCGGCCAGACCGACTACGCCCTGGAGGGGAGCGTGTTCATCGCCGGGGCGGTGGTGCAGTGGCTGCGCGACGGGCTGAAGTTGATCCGCACCGCGGAAGAGGTCAACGACCTGGCCGCGACGGTGCCGGACAACGGCGGCGTCTACCTGGTGCCGGCGTTCGCCGGACTGGGCGCGCCGCACTGGGACCCGTACGCCCGCGGTACGATCGTCGGCATCACGCGCGGCACGACCGCCGGCCACCTCGCACGCGCCGCGCTGGAGGGGATCGCGTTCCAGTCGGCGGATCTGCTCGACGCGATGAGGGCCGACGCCGGGCAAGCCGTGGCCGAGCTGCGAGTGGAAGGCGGCGCCTGCCGCAGTGATCTGTTGATGCAGTTCCAGGCGGACCTGCTCGGCGTGCCGGTGTCGCGGCCGGCCGTCACCGAGACGACGGCCCTCGGCGCCGCGTACCTCGCCGGGCTGGCGGTCGGGTACTGGAAGTCGCCCCAGGAGATCGCCGGGCAGCGCAGCGTCGAGCGGCGCTTCGAGCCGAAAATGGCGCCGGACCGTGCAGCGGCGCTGCGGGAAACCTGGCGGCGGGCGGTCGAGCGGGCGAAGCATGTCGGCCCGGTCCATCAGGCCTCCCACCCCTTCGCC
>DATLIF010000381.1:0-6142 GCA_035539575.1 Fimbriiglobus sp.
CGCCTACGCCGCGGGTCGAGAGTGCGGCCAGGGTTCGGATCGGCAGGCCCTCGCGCAGGAACCGGACGCTCCCGTCAGCCATCGCGACATTCGCCCCGCCGGTGTGGAACGCGTACACCTCGTAGGCGTTGTTGCAGTTGATCGCGCACTCGCCGATGAGCGTGTGCCCGTCCGCGGACGTGCCCTCGATGCCGAACCCCTTCTGGTGGTCGGCCCACACGCCGCCGGTCGCCACGCCGGGGCCGGCGCCACCAAACGGCGGCTCGCGGTCCGTCACCCGCTTCCCCTTCACCCAGTACTCCGGCCGGTTCGCGTCCTCGGTCATGAGGATCGTGTTCGACAGCCCGTCCGCGATCTGCCCGACCGTGGAACCGGTCGAACTCATGACGCCGCGCCAGACCGTCGGGTAGCTGGCCGGATTAGGGTAGTTGAGGTAGGCCAGAAGTGGTTGGGCGACGACGGACACGTTGGTGTAGTCCCACGCCGCCCCGGAGAACGGTGACCCGGCGACGCCCGGTACGGCCGACTGCCCGACGCGCCCGCTGTTGGCGCTGGGGCAGAGGAACGTCTTCACCTGGGCGTTGCGGGCGGATTCGTTGACCGGGTCGTACCAGTTGGCGGTCAGGATGTAGATGTTGCGGACGTTCTCCTGCTCCAGGTCCGGCAGCACGAGGGCCGGCCAACCGTGCCACGGCGGGGCGGTCGTGTTGGACGGCGGGAACTTCTGGTTCCGGCCTTCGTAGTTGTGGCAGGCGAGCGCGATCTGCTTGAGGTTGTTCTGGCACGATACTCGCGCCGCGGCCTCGCGGACCTTCTGCACGGCCGGCAGCAACAGGCCGATCAGAATGGCGATGATCGCGATGACGACCAGCAGTTCGATGAGCGTAAACGCGGAACGGTGCTTCACGGCGGATGTGTCCGGGGTGGGGAGGGCGTCACGGTCACAGCTTAGCGATGGGTATCACGGGGAGAAGGAGCGAGCCCACGGTCAACAAAGCGAGCGGGGGACGTAAGTCCCCCGAGGAACGTTGACCCGTCGATGTCGCTTGAGTGAACTCGGGGGCTTGCGTGTACTCGGGGGACTTACGTCCCCCGCTCGCTGTATTGGTCGGTGCGGTCGTGCCTGGTGATTTGTGCGTTCCTCGGGGGACTTACGTCCCCCGCTCGCTTTGCTGGCCCTGCACACAGATCACCAACGCGTGCGGCTGAGTCCGAACGTACTCGATCGCTTCCTCGATCGCCTCCGCGGTGGCCTTCTTCCGCTTCGAGCCGCTTTCGGTCCACCACGTTCCACTCACAGACTTGCCCCACCGGCGGTTCAGCGCCCGACTGCCGTACGCCTTGAAGTCCGCGAGCGGGTCGGACGGATCGACCTCGCTCAGCGCCTCGACAACGATGTGCGCATGATTGGCCATCACCGCCGCCGCGTGGATCACCCAACTGCGGTACTCGGCCGTCTCGTGGAACTGGTCCACCAGTACACGAGCCTGATCGAGGTTCAGTCGGATGGGGTCGCCTTTCAGCCGGTCGCGGGCCGACCGCCACAGCCCGGACATCTCGGCGTCATACTCCGTGCCGGGAGCGTCGTGTTCGCGGCGGGTCGTGGCGCTTGGCTCGTCCGGCCGGCGGTCGCGGACGCGGGAGACGAAACCCCGCTCGTCGCCGGGGAGCCAGTTGCCGTAACAGGTCCAGGTCAGGAGCCAGGTCGTGGTGGTCATGGGCGTCTCCTTGGCCGGACCTCGGGGGACTGACGTCCCCCGCTCGCTGTGTTGGTTGTCCGTTCAGCCACCTTCCCAATCATGCAACAAAGCGAGCGGGGGACGTCAGTCCCCCGAGGTCTGCAATGCAGGCGCTCACTTGTGCCTATCCTGGCTGTGCGAGCCATCCTTCTTTGTCTGACCTTGTGCGGTCATCGACTTGCCGCCCCCGCCTGGGATCTCCGGCTCTGGCAACGGGTACTGCTTTCGTTCCGTAACCTTGCGGAGTATGCGGCTGAAAGTCTCGCCGCTCGGCCACTTGCCCTCGAATAGAGCCGGGCACTCCCCGGCACGAAAGCGGGCACTGACTTGGCGGTCCGTATCAACGACAACCTGTACGGTCGTAGTGATGAGCGGGAGGACTTCGGGACCCCTCTCGCGGATCATCCTGTCGACGCTCTGTCGACAGGAACTACCGCCTGATCCGAGGATCCCGTGCAGGCGGCTTCCATCCACGTCAAAACGGATCTGTACGGTACCTGCCCCGCAGTCGTATGAGAATCGGCAGTTGACCGGTCCCCGTCCGAATAATGCGGCGTCGAACGCATTCACACTGTATCCTCCATAGCCGCTCACCGCCGAATATAACTACCCTGCTTTCGATCATGTTATGCTCGCGCAGTATGGTCCGGTAACTCTGCCAGGTCAAGCACGTAGGCGCGGCGGTTCGCATAATGGCGGCATGCCCTCAGTCTCCCTCCTCGGCGTGTCGAAGACCTACCCCGGCGGGGTGGTCGGGCTGCGCCCGACCGACCTGGCCATCGAGGCGGGCGACCGGCTGGCGCTGCTGGGGCCGTCGGGGTCGGGGAAGACGACGCTGCTGCGGCTCGTCGCCGGGCTGGAAGACCCGGACGCGGGCGAGATCCACATCGCCGGCAAGCGCGTGGACCGGCTGCCGCCGCACCGGCGTGGGGTGGCGCTGTTGCCGCAGCGGCCGGCGCTGTACCCGCACCTGACGGTCGAGGGGAACCTGCGAGCTGCGTCTTTGGGAGGGCGAGGCTCCCGCCGAGCCTCGGGAGCCTCAGGCTCGGCGGGAGCCTCGCCCTCCCAAGAGGTGGACCTGCTCCACCTCGGGCCGCTGCTGCACCGTTACCCGCACGAACTCTCCAGCGGTGAGCGGCAGCGGGTGGCGCTGGCAAAGCTCCTCGCCCGCGGGGCCGGGGTGTGGCTGCTCGACGAGCCGTTCAGCAACCTCGATCCGGTGTTCCGCTCGGACTTTCGACGCGATCTGCACTTGCTCCTGGACCGCTCCGCCGCCACAATAATCCTCGTCACTCACGACCCGATGGACGCCTTGGCCCTGGGCCGCTGCGTCGGGGTGCTGGGAGACGGCCGCCTGCAACAACTCGGCACCCCCGAAGAGTTGCGCGACCGCCCCGGCAACCGGTTCGTGGCGTTTTGCCTCGGTCGGCTGAGCCTG
Source organism: Fimbriiglobus sp. (assembly GCA_035539575.1). GTDB lineage: Bacteria > Planctomycetota > Planctomycetia > Gemmatales > Gemmataceae > DASSAT01. The sequence continues at coordinate 3,178 of DATLIF010000381.1, forward strand.
ATCGACGGGCGCGCGGGTGACAGCGGCGACCCCTCCGGGTGGACCTTCACCTCGGAGGACGGGTCGGTGAGGGTGCCGTTGCCGGCGGGCATCGCCCGGCGGCTCGGACCGGACCCGGCCTACAATCTGACGCTCGGCATCCGGCCCGAAGACGTCCTTGCGTGGTCGCCCGGTGAACGCCCGAACCCTCCGGGGCTCGGGGCGGTTCTAACCGGGTGGCCCGTCGTCCTGGCCGAACCGGTCGGCAGCGGATGGTTGCTCTCCCTGGCACGGGAGCGGTCCCGGTTGCGGGTGGGGTGGCCCTCCGGTTCGCCGCCGCCGGTCGGCACCCCCGCAGACTGGTATCTGCCTGCCGACCGGTGCCTGTGGTTTGATGCCACGGGTGTGCGGATTGATGGCGAACGGCCGGCGTAAGCCGGCTGGTGGTTTCGCCTCCGTCTGGACCGAGTACCAGCCGGCTTACGCCGGCCGTTCGGCACGCAAGCACCAGCCGGCTTATGCCGGCCGTTCGCCACGCAACGGGAGATTGTCATGGCGGCGCTGAAGAAAGAGATCGTCGGCAAGGAGATCCTCAAGCTCGTCGAGGCGATGCACGAGGAGAAGAAGATCCCGCGCGACGTCATCTTCGGCGGCATCGAGTCGGCCATCCAACTCGCCGCCGAGCGGCACTTCGGGATCATCATCGACGCCGAGGAGCCGACCGGCCCTGGCGTGTACGTCCACATCGACCGCGCCACCGGCGACATCACCGCCAAGCACGGCGAGGAGGACATCGACCCGGAGACGCTCGGCCGCATCGCCGCCCAGTCCGCCAAGCAGGTGATGATCCAGAAGATCCGCGAGGCCGAGTCCGACACCGTCTTCAACGAGTTCGCCGCCAAGAAGGGGGAACTGGTCGTCGGCACCATCCAGCGGATCGACGCCGGCACCGCCATCGTCTCCCTGGGCAAGAGCGAGTCATTGCTGCCACGCAGCGAGCAGATCCCCGGCGAGACGCACCACGTCGGCGAGCGCGTCAAGGCGGTCGTCTTCGAGGTCCGCAAGACCGGCCACCGCGTCAAGATCGTGCTCAGCCGGGCGCACCCGGACTTCGTGAAGTCGCTTTTTGAAGAGGAAATCCCGGAGATCGAGGACCGCACCATCGACATCCGCGCCGTCGCCCGCGAGGCCGGCTACCGCTCGAAGGTCGCGGTCTCCTCCATCGACCTGAAGGTGGACTGCGTCGGGGCCTGCGTCGGCGTCCGCGGCAGCCGGATCAAGAACATCATCGAGGAACTCAACGGCGAGCGGATTGACATCGTTCGCTGGAACGATTCCCTACAAGTTTTGATCCCGAACGCCCTCCAGCCCGCTCAAATCAGTGACGTGTTCACGTACCCGCGGCTGGGGCGCGCGATCGTGCTGGTGACGGAGGACCAGCTTTCGCTCGCGATCGGCCGGCGCGGGCAGAACGTCCGGCTGGCGTCGAAGCTGGTGGGCATGGACATCGAGATCATGACCCACGACGAGTTGGGCGAGGCCCTGGAGCGCGGCGAACGCTGGTTCCGCCAGTTGCCGATTGAGCCGGCCCCGGAGGACGGCCGCGAGCCGGCCACGCTGCCCGAGGAGGCGGTCCAGGCGATGATCGAGGAAGGATTCCTCTCGTACAACGAGGTGACTTTCATCGACGCCGAGGAGTTGATGTCGTTCACCGGGCTGACCGAGGACCAGGCGCTGGAAGTGCTCGATTACGCCGAGGAGTACGCCGACCACATGGACCGCGCCGCCGAGGAGGAGCGCCGGGTCGCGGAGGAAGCTGCCGAGGCGGCCGCAGCAGAAGCGGCGGCGGCGGAAGCCGCGGCCGGCGACGTGGTGGCGGACACCGACCCGGCGACCGCCGGCCCGGACGCGGCGTCGTTCGGCGGCGAGGAGGGCGCGAACGTCGAGCCGGAATCCGTGTCCGAGGAAGGGGAAGGGGTGGCCGTGATCGGCGATTCCGAGGAGACGCCGGCCCCGCCGGCCCGGCCCGTCTCGACCTACCGGGAAGGGATGCCAACCGACCTGCAAGCGGTGGAGGAAGCCTTGATCCACGAAGAAGAACGGTCCGGGGAAGACGGTGAGATCACCACCCGGCCCGAGGAGGAAACTGGGGGGGCGTCGGCATGACCGCCGTCGCACTCCCCCTTTTCAAGATATCCGATAGGGTTAGAATACTTCACACTCCGCCTTAGCCAGATCGCGGCAGGCGGACCAACTGGGGTGTCGGGGCACCCCCCAAGGAGTGGCGCTTGTCGCAGACCAAAGAGACCAAGGAACCGAAGGACGCCAAGGGCGGCAAGCCCCGCGTCTACGTGCTGGCGAACGAACTGGAGCTGGACACCAAGACCGTCCTGGAGTTCTGCAAGGAACTGGGATACGGGACGATCAAGAACCAGCTCAGCGCCCTCGAACCGGACCAGGCTGACGCCGTCCGCGAGCGCGCCAAGAAGGGAGCGCCCAAGGCGGCCGCCGCACCAGCGGCCCCGGCCCGTCCGGTCATCCCTCCGAAGCTCGACAAGATCCCCACGCTGACCAAGCCCAAGACGCTGGCGCCGGCACGCCCGGCCCCCGCTCCTGCTGCGGAGGCGGTGCCGCACGGCCCGACCGCGGCGCCCGTGGCCCCGGAACCGGTCGCCGAGCCGGCCGCGCCGCCGGTCCAGGTCGTCGCCGATACCGCGGCCGAGCCCGCCGCCGCGCCGCCGGCAGCCGAGCCGGTCGTCGAGGCGGCTGCCGAGGCCCCGGCCACCGAAACTCCGGCCGTGGAGGCCCCGGCGGCCCCCGCCGCGCCGGTCGGCCCGCCGCCGCCGTCGATGCTCCCCCCGGGCGTCGCCGCCTCCGGCCGCGTCCCGACACTGGGGAACCGCCCGCCGGCGCTGGGGAACCGGCCGCCGCAACTGGGTAACCGCCCGCAGACCCTTCCGCCGCGCCCAGCCCAGCCGCCCGGTGC
>DATLIF010000382.1:0-1911 GCA_035539575.1 Fimbriiglobus sp.
CACGCCGGCCGTTCGCCAGGTCAGTGGTTTGCCCGTACAATCCCCAGCCCGGACGGGTCCTTTTGCGGCCGGGGCGAAACTTGCTGCGCTACTAGCTCAGAAGTCGGCAGCTGGCGAAGAGCGGAACATTCGACCGCTCACATTGCGCAGAAGTTATGCCGCACGTTGCGCAGTGTGTGTTACAATTCCGCCGACCGTGAGACTTTCTATTACCAGCCGGGCCGTGCGCGAGGTGCGCCAGCGGTGAAGCGGATCATTCGACTCCGGGGTGTTAGCGGCCCGTTGAAGGGCCAGGTCTGGGAGCACGACTCGCTGCTGCGCGCCGGTCGGCTCACCTCCCTGGAGGTGATCCTCGACGACAGCTCGGTCAGCCGCAAGCACGCCGAGGTGCGGATCGGGATGGACGGCCAGTGGTCCGTCCGCGACCTGGAGAGCACCAACGGGACTTTCGTCAACGGCACCCGGGTCAGTCCCGGCGAGGACTTCCCGCTCAAGCCCCGAGACTTGTTGCAGTTCGGCAAGGTGGCGGTCCTGGTCGAGCTGGTGGACGCGACCCTCGACGGGCCGTCGTCGGACCAGTTGGTCGTCGCGGCGGCTGCCCGGTCGTCCTACGACGACGGCGTGCGGCGGATGGCGTTCGACCGCCACAGCTCGCCCCGGGCCGGCGAGGAACTCTTCGCCCTGCTGAAGGCCGGGCACCACCTGGTCCACCTGGAGAGCGAGGACCAGCTCCTCAGCTCCATCCTCAACGATGCGGTCAGTGTGCTGGACGCCCAGCGCGGGGTGATCGTCCTGGCTGAGGGGGACGGGCCGGATCCGAAGCTGAAACTGCGAGCCCTGGCGGTCGGCGGGCAGGAGTCCAAGGGCCGGTTCCACTTCAGCAAGCGGCTGACCACCCGGTGCTTCCACCAGGGCGAGTCGGTCCTCTTCCAGAACGTCCAGAACGACCAGGAGCTGATGACCCAGAGCATCGCCGACGGGGCGATGTCGTCGGTCCTGTGCGTGCTGCTGCGGACCCCGCGCAAGAAGCTCGGGGTGCTGCACCTGGACCGCGGGTTCTTCCAAAACCCGTTCACCGAGGACGACCTGCTCCTGGCCGACGCCATGGCCGCCCACGTCTCGGCCGGGATCGAGTGCTCGCAGTTGCTACGCAAGCAGAAGGACCTGTTCCAGCGGACGATCGAGATGCTCGCCTCGGTGGTCGAGCTACGCGACGAGTACACCGGCAACCACACCAACCGGGTCACCCGGTACGCGGTCATGCTCGCCGAGAAGCTGGAGTTGCCCGACGACCAGATCGAGTGGATCCGGATCGGCACCCCGCTGCACGACATCGGCAAGCTGGCCGTCCCGGACGAGATCCTGCGGGCCCCCCGGAAGCTGACGCCGGAGGAGTTCGCCATCATGAAGACGCACACCACCCTCGGGGCGAAGTACCTGGCCGGCATCCCCGGCCTGTACCCGGTCATCCCGATCGTCCGGCACCACCACGAGCGGTGGGACGGGGCCGGCTACCCCGACGGGCTGGGCCGGGAAGACATCCCAATGGTGGCCCGGATCGTGGCCGTGGCCGACGCGTTCGACGCCATGACCAGCCCGCGGCCGTATTACGAGAACAAGCAGGGCCGCTCAGCGGAGGCTGCGTTCGCCGAACTGGCGATGCAGGCCGGCCGGCAGTTCGACCCGAAGTGCGCCGCCGCCTTCCTCGACATCCGCGACCAGGTGGTCCGCACCATGGTCGAACTGATGCCCGACGCCGCGCAGGTGACGCACACCACCGCCGGGTCGCCGACCCTCGTCGGCCTCAACACCCCGCCCCCGACTGCGTTCGACTCCGCCATCTCCTCCGAGCACCCGATACTCTAACCCTTCGGGTAAATCCCAAATCCCAAGCACCAAATCCCAAACAGA
>DATLIF010000383.1:0-1975 GCA_035539575.1 Fimbriiglobus sp.
GCATACTCCGGTAGACCGCGACGCCGTCCCCGAACTCCTGGTCGGTATGCCGGTGCTGTCGCGGCAGCCGAACGGGTCGATGGGGCCCAGCGGGCTCCAGGTCTACTCGCTCACCTCGCTCGCCCAGCAGCAACAGGCCATCGAAGAACTCGCGAAATACGCCTGGCAGATGGCGGCGCTCGCCCTGCCGCTCGCCGCCGCGCTCGCCCTGCTGGCGGCCAGGCAGGTGCTGCGGCCGGTGCGCGCGCTCAACACCGCGGCGGCCCAGCTCGGCGAGGGGCGACTCGACGTCCGGCTGCCCGCCAAGGGGTCCGACGAGCTGGCCGAACTGGTCACGACCTTCAACAACACGGCCGCCGAACTGGAGCGGACGGTCGGCGAGCTTCGGTCCATGGAGGCCGACGCCCGCCGGTTCGTGGCCGACGTCTCCCATGAACTGCGCACCCCGCTGGCCGCGATGAACGCGGTGACCGACGTCCTGGACGAGGACGCGGAAGCGCTACCACCGGACACCGCGGTCGCGGCGCGGCTGGTCTCCGGCGAGACCCGCAGGCTGACCAGGCTGGTGCAGGATCTGGTCGAGATCTCCCGGTTCGACGCGGGCCGCGCCGAACTCGTCCTCGACGAATGGGATCTCGCGACGGCGATCCGCGACAGCCTCGACGCCCGGGGCTGGCGGGACGGCGAAGACCTGGTCACCGACCTGCCGGAGGGCGTCATCGCCCGGGTCGACCGGCGGCGGCTCGACCTGATCGTGGCCAACCTCGTCGGCAACGCGTTCCGGCACGGGGCCGGCCCGGTCGAGGTCCACCTGCGCACCCATGACGACGGTGTCACCCTGGAGGTCGACGACCACGGTCCCGGGATCGACCCCGAGGTCCTGCCGCATGTGTTCGACCGGTTCACCAAGGCGGACACCTCCCGCGCCCGGTCCGAAGGCAGCGGGCTGGGCCTGGCGATCGCGCTGGAGAACGCCCGGCTGCACGGCGGCGACATCACCGCGGCCAACACCGGCCACGGCGCACGGTTCGTCCTGCGCATCCCGAGCCGGGTAGAGGGGGTGACCCGATGAAGAAGGCGCGCGTTCTCGCGACCCTGACTGCCGCGACGCTGGTGGCGGCCTGCGGCGTGCAGCCGACCGGCGTCATCCCGGCCGGCCCCGGACCCTCGATCCGCCCGACCACGGGGGCGACCGTCATGGGTGGCGTGACGCTGTATTTCGTCTCCGAAGGGCGCGTCATCCCGGTGACCCGGCCGACGGAAGGGTTCATCTCCCCCGAAGGCGCGCTCATGCTGCTTCTCAAGGGACCGAGTGAAGAAGAGGCCGCACAGGGGCTGACGACGTTCGTGCCGCCCGAAGTGAGCGGCATCGGGGTTTCTTCGGGCGATCCGGGCTACATTTCCCTGCCGTTCAGCGCGCGGAAACTGTCCGGGCAAGCCGTCAACCAGCTGGTTTGTACCGCGATGTCGGCATCGACGGCGATGGGGCGGGCGCCGCGCCTCCCGGGGATGACCGTGATCTCACCGGACGGCGAGGCCCAGTTCCAGGCCTGCAAATCCGGCTGAACCGATCACTCACAGTGCTCACATAAAAGCACTTCTTGTGTCTGTACGGACGTGAGCCCACTTCGGTTCAACGATCAAGGTAACTGTGGGCGACAACACTCGGGCGTGACTTTGCCGTGTCCATTTCGTAATGTTGCCCGGAGCTCGCGGCCCCCGACGCGAGTTCCCGTCCCCGAAGTGGTGAGTGATCAGAGAAATGGCCGGCAGACATCGCAAGACCAACGCTCCGAAGTGGAAGCTCCCCGCGGGTATCGCGGCAGCGGTCGCCACGGCGCTCCCGGCGTCGATGTGGCTGACCACCGCAGGTTCCCCCGACGTCGAAGCGGCCAGCGCCGCGCTCTCGCTGCAGACTCCCCCGATCTCCAGCGTGACTCCCCCGCCGTCGACCAGCAGCACCCCGCCTTCCAGC
>DATLIF010000384.1:0-1938 GCA_035539575.1 Fimbriiglobus sp.
TGCTTGCACAAATCGAGTAAGTCGCCCGGTAGGAGGGCGGGGCGGGTCACCTGCTTGCCGTTGACCCGGGTCCCGTTCAGCGATGCGGTGTCGTACACCTCACACCCGCCGGTCGCGTGGACCAGTATCACGCAGTGCCGGCGAGAGACGTAATCGGTATTGAGCCGCAGGTCGTTTTCGCGGGATCGCCCGACCGCGTTGATACCGACCCGTAGGGGGTAGCGGCGGCCGTCGGCCTGGTCGATCAGGACGTAAGACCCGCCAGCCGGCGGCGCTTCGTGCGGGGCGGCCAACTCATCGAAGAACGAGTCGGCCCTCCTCGTGTGCTCGCCGCGGTCGCCCAGCAACTCGCACACACTTTCGTCGTACCGTGGGCGGCGGTCCACATCCAGATGACTGCCGTTGAGTCGGGGGTCGCTCATGCCCAACTCCGAACGATGGAGATGCACCACATCCAGTCTACGCCATGATCTCTTTCACCACCCGGCCTTCGACGTCGGTCAGGCGGAAGTCGCGGCCGGCGTAGCGGTAGGTCAGGCGCTCGTGGTCCAGGCCCATCAGGTGCAAGAGCGTCGCGTGGAAGTCGTGGAGGTGGACCTTGTTCTCCGTCGCAAACCAGCCGTAGTCGTCGGTCGCGCCGTACCGGAAGCCGGGCTTCACGCCGCCGCCGGCCAGCCAGACCGTGAACCCCTCGGGGTTGTGGTCCCGGCCGTCGGTCTTGCCCTGCACCGTCGGCGTCCGGCCGAACTCGCCACCCCAGATCACCAGCGTGTCCTTCAGCAGGCCGCGCCGCTTCAGGTCGGTGAGCAATCCGGCGATCGGCTTATCCACCTCGCGGGCGTTCTTGTCGTGGTCGCGTTTCAGGTTGCTGTGCTGGTCCCACTGGACCGCGGCGTCGCTGTGCGTCGCCTGGACGAACCGTACGCCGCGTTCGGAGAGACGCCGTGCGAGCAGGCATTGTCGGCCAAAGCCCGCCGTCTTCGGGTCGTCCAGGCCGTAGAGCTTCTGCGTCTCGGCGGACTCGCGGGAGATGTCCTCGGCCTCCGGCATCGCCGACTGCATGCGGAACGCCAGCTCGAACGAGTCGATGCGCCCTTCCAGGGACTTGTCCGGCCCGGTGCGGGTCAGGTGCTCGCGGTTGGCCTCGGCCAGCAACTCCAGTTGCCGCTTTTGCAGGTCGGCGGTGGTGGTCGCGTTGCGGATGTAGCGGACCTTCGCCTGGTCCACGGGGACGCCGGCGTTGCCGATCGGCACCCCCTGGCAGGCGGCCGGCAGGAACGCCGAGCCCCAGTTGTTCACGCCGCCGTGGGCCAGCGTCGGGCAGATGGTGACGAACGCCGGCAGGTTCTTGTTCTCGGTGCCCAGCCCGTAGGCCAGCCACGCCCCGAGGCTCGGGCGGACGAAGTTGTCGCTGCCGGTATGCAACTTCAGGAGCGCGCCGCCGTGGGCCGGGTTGGTGCCGTGCAGCGAGTGGAGGAAGCAAATGTCGTCCACGCACTTCGCGACGTGCGGGAACAACTCGCTGACCGGGCTGCCGCTCTGGCCGTACTGCTTGAACTTCCACGGCGACTTCAGGAGCGTCCCGGTGGCGGCGAACGTGACGCGGGGCTTCTCACCGGGGAAGGGCTTGCCGTGGTCGCGGTCGAGCAGGGGTTTCGGCTCGAACGTATCGACGTGGCTCGGCCCGCCCTTCATGAACAGGAAGATGGCCCGCTTGGCGCGCGGCGCGTGGTGCGGCTTCGGGCCTCCGGCGGCGTCCGCGGCGGCGAGCAGGTCGGCCAGCGCCAGGAACCCGAACCCGAGCGCGGACTGTTGCAGCACCGTGCGGCGGGAGATCAGGGGTGACAGCATGGATGGTCTCGGGGCCGTTTCTTGTAGGGTGGGTCGAGTCTTCGAGGCCCACCGGGCTGCGCTCGCCGGAATCGGTGGGCCTCGAAG
>DATLIF010000385.1:0-4202 GCA_035539575.1 Fimbriiglobus sp.
TATAAAACCAGTTCGACCTTCGCCGGACGATCCCTCCGACCCCCGCCTCCGAATGCCCCCGAAGACCAGGTCGCTGCCGCTCACGTCCCCGGACACCGGGGCACCGCCCGCCGGCTCGCGCGCCGAGAAGGGGACGTTCGCGTTCGTCAGCCTCGGGTGCCCGAAGAACCTGGTGGACTCCGAGCGGATGCTCGGCAAGCTCGCCCAGGACGGGTACGCCCTCCAGGCCGGCGCCGACGGCGCCGACGTGGTCGTGATCAACACCTGCGGGTTCATCGAGCCGGCCCGGCAGGAGTCGCTCGGCGTCATCCGCGAGATGCTCGCCCTGAAGGAGCAGGGCCGCGTCGGGGCGGTGGTCGTCGCCGGCTGCCTCGCCGAGCGCAACAAGGAGTTGCTGCTGGAGCAGGTGCCGCAGGTCGATCAGATCGTCGGCGTCTTCGGCCGCGAGGAGATCGGCGGAGTCGTGGACCGCGCCGTCACCCAGCGCGACGAGCAGCGGTCGTTGTTCCGCCCGGCCCCAGTGCGGGCGCTGGAGGACACCGCCCGGCTGCGGATCACCCCGCGGCACTATGCCTACCTGAAGGTCAGCGAGGGCTGCGACCGCCTCTGCACCTACTGCGCCATCCCGAAGATGCGCGGCAAGCACGTCACCAAGCCCATCGAGGAAGTCATCCGCGAGGCGAACGAGCTGGCCCGGGACGGCGTCCGGGAGTTGATCGTCGTCGCGCAGGACACCACCTACTACGGCATGGACTTGTACGGCCGCAGCCGGCTGGCCGAGCTGCTCCGCGAGCTGAACAAGGTGGACGGCATCGAATGGGTCCGGGTGCTGTACGCCTACCCGGAGCACTTCACCGACGAGGTGGTGGACGCCCTGGCGAGCACGGCGAAGGTGCTGCCGTACCTGGACATGCCGCTGCAACACATCAGCGACCGGGTGCTGCGGCGGATGGTCCGGCGGGTGGATCGTACCCAGACCGAGGCGCTGCTCGGTCGGCTGCGCAAGGCCATCCCGAACCTGGCGATCCGCACCACGTTCATCACCGGATTCCCCGGCGAGACGGACGCCGACTTCGAGGAGCTGCGCGCGTTCCTGACGGACGCCAAGTTCGAGCGGTGCGGCGTCTTCCCGTACTCGCTGGAGCCGGACACCCCCGCGGCGAAGCTCGACGGCCACATCCCGGAGGAGGTCAAGCTCGCCCGCCGCGACGCGCTGATGGAGGTCCAGCAACAGGTGGCGTTCGCCTGGGCCGCGTCGCAGGTCGGCCGCGAGTTGGAGGCGATCATCGACGGCCCGGACCCCGAATTCGCCAACCACTTCGTCGGCCGCACGCACGCGGACTCCCCGGACATCGACTGTGCGGTGCGGGTCAAGGGCAAGGGCCTGCGGCCGGGCGACCTGGTGACGGTCAAGGTGACCGCGGCCGACGGCTACGACCTCGCCGGCCGGGCGGTCGGCCGCCCCCGGTAGCGGGCCGGCGGGAAAATCCACATGGAAACTTCTTGATCCCATCAGGACTTGCTGTTAGAACGCGAATTTGACTCGCGCCCCCTCTGTCGGTCTGTCCGCACGAACACAACCTGGCCGATCCCGATTCGCTTCCCGGATCGAGTGCGGCCGTCCGTGCGCCCGGCGGGAGACTCGCCCCGCCGGCCTGACGACCACCCCGGGCGCCGTCGCGTCGTTTCACACCGTGCCGCGTCGCACGACCCGGCACGGTTACGCCCCATTTCGTTCCAGGTCATTCGTACCGAGGGTTCTGTCATGTCCGCACGTCTTCGACGGACGCACGTCGGGTTCACGCTGATTGAGTTGTTGGTAGTGATCGCGATCATCGCGATCCTGATCGGCCTGTTGCTGCCGGCCGTCCAGAAGGTCCGGGACGCCGCCGCCCGGATGCGGTGCCAGAACAACCTCAAGCAGATCGGGCTGGCCCTGCACAACTTCCACGACGCCAACGGGACGCTGCCGGCGGCGGTGTACAATTACCGGGTGAACGCCACCTCGCCGAAGGACAGCCGACTGTGGAAGAGCTGGATGTCCCAGATCCTGCCGTATGTCGAGCAGGACGCGCTCTACCGCGACACCGAGGCCAAGAACAACGGGGCGCCGCCGCCACAGATCGACAACACCTACGGCAACCCGGTCTGGGATAACTGGTATCCGTGGGACCACAGCGGGCGGTTCCTGGCCCTGGGCACCCCGCTGAGTGTGTTCAAGTGTACCTCCGACCCGCGTCAGGAACTGGCCACGATCGTCCCCGGCCAGCCCGGGCAGACGCCGGACCTCAAGGTGGCGTTCACCGGCTACCTGGGGGTCAGCGGGCCGGACTTCTGGGCGTGGTCGCGGCAGCCGGCGAACAGCTTCTACCAGCGCGAGGCGCCGGGCATCCTCGTGGCCAGCAACCGGTTCGACAATGCGATCGGCAATCGCGAGGTGCCGGTCTCCAACCGCGGCATCTCGATCCCGGGGATCACCGACGGGACGAGCAACACGCTGATGGTCGGGGAGCGGCCGCCCTCGACGGACCTGGTGTTCGGGTGGTGGTTCGCCGGCGCCGGGTTCGACGCGGCCGGGGCGTCGGACGTGATCATGGGGGTCCGCGAGCAGGCCCCGCCGTCGCTGACGGGCTACCCGAACTGCCCGGTCGGGCCGTACCACTTCCAGGCCGGCAACATCAACAACCAGTGCGACCAGTTCCGGTTCTGGAGCTTCCACTCCGGCGGCAGCAACTTCGTGATGGGCGACGGATCGGTGCGGTTCCTGAACTACGGCGCCAACGACCTGATGCCGGCCCTGTCCACGCGCAGCGGCGGCGAGGTGGCCACGCTCCCGTGAGTTACGATTGAGTCCTCTGGCGAGCCGCCGACGCCAGTGGGCGGGTGACGAGCCAAAACCCGCCGACTGGCGTCGGCGGCTCGCCACACCGAAATAACAAACGGGACTGGCGGCTCGGGCCGCGACCCGAGGAGAACCCATGACCGGACCGAACACGACTACTCGACGGCTGGCGGCCGGGATCATCCTCGCCGCCCTGGCGGCCAGTGCGACCGGCTGCGGGAGCGGCTCGACCGCCGCCCCAGGCAACGTCAGTGGCTCGACCGTCGCACCCGCCGGAAAGGGGACTCCGCAACCCGGTCCGAAGACCCGGATCCCCAAGTAGTCGGTTCGACCATCGCCCATCCGACAGACTCCGCCGGCCGGCGCCGGCGGAGATGTCGGCCATTTCACGACTTCCGAACGCCCGCAAAAAAGTTAGATTTAGCGCCTTGCTCATCTCTACTTGATCTGTTAACAATCGACAGTGGCTCGCGTCTTCTCTTCGGTCTGCTCCGGATTGGTTCATTAACAACCTGTTCGGTTTCCCGGTTCCCGCCTCGCAACGGGACCAGTGGATACGTCCGTACTCGCAACCGGCTGGCTTGCTCGCACCGGCGGCACGGACTTGACTGGAGTGTGTTCCTCTTTCCCCGAGCTGCGTCTCGCGTCCCCAGTGCGGGGCGCGGTTTCGTTCCCATTTCGTTTCTTGTCCGTTCAGGAGGTTCGGCCATGCCGATCCGTTCGACTCGCCGAGGGTTCACGCTGATCGAGTTGCTGGTGGTGATTGCGATCATCGCGATCCTCTTCGGGCTGCTACTGCCCGCCGTGCAGAAGGTCCGCGAGGCCGCCGCCCGCACGACCTGCCAGAACAACCTCAAGCAGATGGGGCTGGCCGCGCACAACTACCACAGCGCGTACGAAAAGCTGCCCCCGGGCTACATGGGGCCGAAGGTGAACGACAGCTTCAACCCGCCGGGCGGTGGCGCGTCGTGGCTGGGCAACCTGCCGCACCTGCTTCCGTACATCGAGCAGGACAACGTCTACCGCATCTTCTCCCCGCGGCTGAGCTACTCCACCGCCACGACCTCCGGACGGCTGGACGACGTCAACAACTCGGACCCGAACATCCCGGCGTGGTTCAGCCACCCGACCTACCCGCCGCCGGAGTTCTTCGGTGCCGCGTCCCAGAAGATCAAGACGTTCATCTGCCCGGCCGCCCCGAACCAGGCCCCCGAGAACAACGCCAACGGCGGCGGCACTGACGGCGGCCACATCATCGGGATGCATTTCCGTAACACGGCCACGGCCCTGATGACCGGCAACACCTGGTACGACGACTGGAACGGGGCCGAGCAGTACTACAACGGTGAGAACATCACCC
>DATLIF010000386.1:0-5747 GCA_035539575.1 Fimbriiglobus sp.
CCAGGTCGGAGGTCGCCACCGACAGCCGGGCCTGGCAGCCCGGACACGGGGCGATCTCCACCGGGGCGTTCGGGTCCGCCGACGGCGGGGGCAGGGTCGGGGCTGGTCCCGATCCGACGGCCGCCGGCGCGGGCGCCCCCTCGGGCATGGGGATCTGGAACTGGGTCTGGCACTTCGGGCACTTGCCCGCCTTGCCGCCCTTTCTGTCCTCGACCGAATATGTGGCCCCACAACCGGGGCACGCGAACCGGATCATGGGGTCCTCGCGTTCACCAGCCTCTTGCAGGTCGGCCCGCCTACAAGACAAGACGTCCTGCGACCGACCACAACTCCCGCAACTGGGAGCCCGGCGACGGCACAGCCGTGCGATCACTTCATGCCACGCCGAAACCGTACCGGTATTACAGGTACTTCGCCTGTACTCCCGTCAGCTTTTGACTCACACCGCAACAGGTGCCGCAGGCCATGAGTTTCCGGGGGCCAACGCCGCCGGTCAAGGTTCGTGGCTCGTCGTCGGGTGGGTTTCGGACCTCCGAACCAGATGTTCGGGAAGATTGCGCTGGCAAAAGCCAAATCTTAATGAGTATGCTCTAATGAGTTTTTCTCATCACTGCGCGGCGGAGTGGCTTTTGATCCCATACCTGTCCAGTTGGAGGCTGCCATGCTGTGTTCGTCAGGCCGTAAACGGGGCTTCACGCTCATTGAGCTGTTGGTGGTGATCGCGATCATCGCGATACTGATCGGGCTGCTCCTGCCCGCCGTGCAGAAGGTCCGCGAGGCCGCCGCCCGGACGCAGTGTCAAAACCATCTCAAGCAGATCGGCCTGGCTTTCCACAACTACCACGACGCCAACGGCCACCTGCCCCAGGGCGGCAAGGACGGGTGCGACCAGCCGCGGCACCCCCACCTGGCCGCCTCCTGCGGTAGCCCCTACGACACCGCGCCGTATTACCTGCCGAACTCCGCCCACCCGACCGCCCCGATGTACCGGCAGGAGTACAGTTGGGCGTACCAGATCCTGCCCTACGTCGAACAGGACAACGTCTACCGGCACACCACCCGCAACGTCGTCCGGCGGACGCCGATCAAAATCTACTTCTGCCCATCGCGGCGTTCCCCGATCGCCTTCGGCAACGAGGCCAAGATCGACTACGCGGGCAACGGCGGGGCCGGGACCGGGTCCGGGTCCGGGGTCAACAGCAACCGCAACAGCGGGGTGGTGGTGCAGACCGGGCAGGGCAAGATCACCCTGCCGGGCATCAGCGACGGCACGTCGAACACGATCATGGTCGGGGAGAAGCGGCTGAAGAAGGACCGGCAGAACCAGGAGATCGGGGACAACGAGTCGTACGTGGACGCCGGGTGGGACACGGACGTGATCCGGTACTCGCTGACGGACGACGACACCGGCACCAGCTACGGGCCGAACCCGGACGTCGCCCAGACCACCATGCCGCCGTGGACCACGCTGAACGAGGCGTCGCGGCAGTTCGGATCGTCCCATTCGAGTGGGTGCAACTTCGTCCTGAGCGACGGGTCGGTCCGGCACGTCCGGTTCAACCCGAACCGGACACAGTTTCGCCGGCTCACCCACCGGGCCGACGGGGCCGTGCTGAACCCGGACCTCTAGGGCGGGTTTTGAGACCCGTGTCTCGGCCGGCGGCGATCGCCGTGACGATTGTCAGTAAGTCAGATTGTCCCTCAGACGCTCAACCGATGAGGGTCAGGCAATCAGTTCGTAGTCTCAGGCGATCAGTTCCAGTCTCAGGCGATCAACAAATGAGGGTCAGGCGATCAAAAGGGGTGTGCTGATCGCCTGATCGCCTGACCCCCCGCCACCAGATCCCCGTGCCGGCTCTCGCCCGCCCCACCAGAGGACAGACCATGCGTATTGTGATTCGGACGGCACTGCTCGGCGGGGCGCTGGCGGTCGCGGCCGGGTGCGGGTCGGCCCAGCCGCCCGTGTCCGAGACCGAGGAGCAGGCCCGGGAGAAGCAGGTCGCCGCCGAGGAGGCCGCCGCCCAGAAGGCCGAGGCGGCCGAGGAGCGGCAGCACACGGAGGACGAGTAGTCGTTACGGGCGAAGCGCGGCCGCCGCTACGACAGGCCGAACAAGTCCCGCGCGTTGCGCGTGGTCGTCGCCGCCAACTGCTCGACCGACAGCCCCAACAGTACGGCCAGACACGCCGCCGTGTGGGCCACGAACGCCGGCTCGTTTCGCTTGCCGCGGACCGGGACCGGCGCCAGGTACGGGCTGTCCGTCTCCACCAGTAGCCGGTCGGGCGGGACCGCCTTCGCCACCTCGCGCAGGTCGGCCGCGGTCTAGTACGTCAGCATCCCGGCGAACGACAGGTGCAACCCGAGGTCCAGGCACGCTCGCGCGGTCTCGGCGTCGCCGGTGAACGAGTGCATCACCCCGCGGACGGGGCCGCGGCGGTCGAACACGTCCCGCAGCACCCGTACCGCGTCCGGCCCCGCGTCCCGGCAGTGGATCACCACCGGCTTGCCCAGCCGCCGCGCCAGGTCCAGGTGCCGGACGAAGTACTCCTCCTGTAGCTCGAACGGGGCCTTGTCCCAGTAGCGGTCGAGTCCGGTCTCGCCGATGGCGACGGCCCGCGGGTCGGCCGCCAGACGGGCGACCTCGTCGAAGTCGCCCGGGCCGGCCTCGGCGACATGGTTGGGCTGGATGCCGACCACCGCCGAGAGCCGGTCGGGGTGCCGGGCGGCCAGGTCCAGCGCGGCCCGGCTGGTGGCCAGGTCGATACCGATGGTCAGCACCCGGATCACGCCCGTATCGGCGGCCCGGTCCAGCACCGCCGGCAGGTCGTCGGCGAACCGCGGGTCGTCCAGGTGGGCGTGGGTGTCGATCAACTCGGACGTCATCGCGGCTCCCGGAAAACGGCCGCGGGGGGCACCAGGCCCCCCGCGGGATGCGATCACGTCAAGCCATCACGGGCCGCGGTCGCCGCCGCCGCGCCCGAACCCGCCGCCGCGCGGGTCGTTCGGCGCGGCCGTCGGGGCGAGTTCCTTGCGCTCCTTGACCCGCGTCAGCCAACTGTCCCAGGTCGTCTCCCGGCCCTTCCGGTCCGGGTTCTCCTCGTCGTCCGCCGAACTGCGGACCAGCAGCTTGCCGTCGGGCCGCAGGATCAACACCTCGGTGGCCGAGTCGTCGGTCACGGTGCGGTCGGAGAGGGTGGCCTTGGTCTTGCCGCCCACGAAGTCCACCAGCACCGACAGCGTGCGGAAGTTGACCGGCCAGCCCTTGGGCTGGTTCTTCTGGTTGGCCAACCCGGCCACCTTGACCCCGCCGGACAGGTCGCGGAGGACGTACGCCTGCTGCGAGGCCGACCACAACGGCAACTCGACGAGTTGCCGGCGGCCGATGTAGTCACCGGCCGCGACCGGCATGTCCGCGATCACCCAGGTGCCGATCGGCTCGGTCTTGTTGCCCGACCCGTCGATGCGGACCTGCGGCAGCCACGTCTGGAACTGGACCACCGCGCGGCGGCCGTCCTGCACCTGGCGGTACTCCATGATGTCCCGAACCTTCAGCTCGCGGCCGTACTGCTTCCACAGCTCGTCCACGTGCTTGATGTACTCCTCGGCGTCCCCGGAGTAGACGAACGACTCGGGCGGGATGGTCACGATCTCCTTCAATTCCGCCCACGGGCCGTAGAGCGTCTCCACCTTGGCGTCGGACCGGCGGCTGACCTTGTCGTACTGCAGGTGGTTGGGGTTCTTCATCTTCACCCGGATGCGGTACTGGAAGCTGTACCCCGGCCGCGGATCGATGTCGAGGAACCGGAGCAGGGTGTACTCGACCTCCGGCATCTCGGCCATTGAGCCGGCGAACCCACCCGGCATGCCGCCCGGCATACCGCCCGGGGCCAGCCCGCCGGGCATGCCGCCGGGGGCCTGAGCGCCCGGCCCCGGCTGGGTGAAGCCCGATCCGCTACCGCGCCGGCCGCCCAGACCCATGCCCTCGTCGCCCGGCATCCCGCCGCCCATCCCGGAACCGGCGCCGTAGGTGCCCGACCCGAGAGGGGCATACGGGTTCTCGCTGCCGGCGCTGCCCGCGAACCGCTTCTGCCAGTCGGTCGGGGTGATTTTCGGCTTGCCCGCCTCCTCCAGCTTCTTGATGTTCTCGACGATCTCCTTCAAGTTCAGCGTCGGCCACAGGGCCAGTTCGTCGGCGATCTTCGGCAGTGGTGCCCACATCCGCTCGGTGAACGGCCGCAGGAAGTACGACAGGTAGCCCTGCCCCTGGTACGGGTCGTCTTCCCACTTGCGGGCGCGGATCTTGGTGAAGTACTCGTTCTCGTGGTCGTAGAAGGTCCAGTCGGACCAGTCCTTCTCCGAGCCGCCCGGCGGCAGGATCCGCCGCTCCACCTCGAAACCGTCGAACACCGGGTACGGGGAGTTCATGTGCATCCCGCCGCTGGCCGATCCCGCCATCCCGGGCAGACCGCCGCCGGGCATGCCGGGCGGCATCCCGCCCGGAAGCCCTGCGCCGGGTGCTCCCGGAGCGCCGGGGGCGCCCGGTGCGCCGGGCAACCCGCCGCCCGGACCCATCGGCCCCGGCTGGGTGAAGCCGCTGGGCATGCCGCCCGGTTGCCCGGACATCGGCGAGCCGGACATGGCGGCGCCCTTCTGCTCGGGCATCCGCATCGCCTTGCGGTTCTCCTCGATCTGGAGCTTGTACGGGTAGACGGCCTGCACCAGCACCGCCTTGAGCGGGTAGACCGTCTGGGCCAGCGGCAGCCCCTTCTTGGCCACCTCGTCGGGGGTGAGGTACTCGACGGACCGGTCGTCCCGCATGCCGCCGAACTGGCCGCCCATCCCGGAGAACGGACTGAACCCGTCTCCGCCCATCCCGTCGCCCATCATGCCGCCGCCCGGCATCCCACCGGGCATACCGCCACCCGGCATCCCACCGCGACCGGGCATGCCTCCGGGCATCCCGCCGGGCATGCCACCTCGGCCGGGCATACCGCCTGGCATACCCCCGGGCATGCCGCCCGGCATCCCACCGGGCATACCGCCTGGCTGGCCACCGAACCCTGGCTGGCCGCCGTTGCTCCGGCGCCGCGACGGCCCCTTGGGCTGGTTCTTCGGATCGCGGCGGCGCAGGAGATTCTGAACCTCGTCCTTGACTTGGGCGCTGGTCTTTGCGTTGACCGGGCGGCCGGCCAGCACGCCGATGCGGATGCCGTCGGTCCCCTCCTGGATGTCCAGGGCCGGCATCGGCGCCCGCAGCAGGTCGATCTGGTAGTTGATGATCCCCACTACCTTCGGGTTCTCGCGCAGGAAGTCGGGCTGGTGGATCGGCTCGAAGACGGTGTCGGCGGCCGCGACGCTCTCCGGCTCGATCGACTTCGGCTTGAGTTGCTGCTGGACCCAGGCTGGCAGCGGGTCAGCCTTGGAGCCCTCGGAGTTGACACCCGTGGTGATCCGCTGGGCCTGGGACTGGAAGTCCTTGACCGTCTGGTCCGGGCTCTCGGCCCCGACGACGTTCATCAGGCCCATCAGCCCGAGCAACCCGAGCAGCCCGAGTCCGATGCCGACGGCGATTTTCTCGCCCTTGCGGAGCAGGATGTCTTTCATCCCAACTTTAGCCATGGCCGAAGCCCCTTGTCGAGTTAGGTCGGCCGCCCTCGAATCGGGCGGAGGTTTTATGTCTCACGGGTGCGGACCGGTCGTCAGGCGTCACATCTTCGGCGGTGTCGGTGGGGTAGTCCCACCCGGGGG
>DATLIF010000387.1:0-2739 GCA_035539575.1 Fimbriiglobus sp.
CCCGCCATCCGGGGGCCGGTGACATCGGCATAATCATCGAGGTTTCCGACTCAACGCTCGCGTTCGACCGCCGCGACAAGGGGCGGATCTACGCCCGCGCTGGCATCCCGGTCTACTGGGTTGTGAATGTCGCGGACCGACAGGTCGAGGTCTACACCGACCCGCAGCCAGGCGCCACTCCCCCAGCCTACGCCGCCCGCACCGACTATCCGCCGGGACAGAATGTCCCGATCGTCCTGGACGGCCAGGTCGCAGCGACCATATCGGCGGCCGACCTGTTGCCGTAGGTGGCGAGACCCCCGGTGTCGGTGCTATCCTGATGGTCCGCCGGGCTACTCGCTCCCGGCGCCAGAAGGAGCCGCCGATGCCACCCCTGTCCCTGCGGGACCACGAGATCACCGTCGCGGATGTCCGCCGGAACCTCTCCCCGGCCCTCCTGTACGAGGACGCAGTCCGGTTTGACCGCGGCGCTCACATCGCAGACGGAGGGGCACTGGTCGCGTATTCGGGAGAGAAGACCGGCCGCTCGCCGAAGGACAAGCGAGTCGTCAAGCACCCCGACTCCGAGGGCGACATCTGGTGGGGGTCCATCAACATCCCGATGGACCGGCAGACGTTCCTCATTAACCGCGAACGCGCCCGCGACTACCTCAACGTCCAGCCGTGGGTCTACGTCGTAGACGGGTACGCCGGGTGGGATCCGGCGCACCGGCTCAAGGTCCGGGTCATCTGCTCCCGGCCGTACCATGCGCTGTTCATGCACATCATGTTAATCCGTCCGACGGGGGAGGAGTTGGCGTCGTTCGGCACGCCGGACTTCGTCATCTACAACGCGGGTGCCTTCCCGGCTAACCGACAGACGGCCGGGATGACCTCGAAGACCAGCATCGACCTGTCGTTCGAGGACAAGGAATTGGTCATCCTCGGCACCGAGTACGCCGGGGAGATGAAGAAGGGCGTCTTCACCATCATGAACTACCTGATGCCGAAGCGCGGCGTGCTGTCGATGCACTGTTCGGCCACGGCGGACAGGAAGTCGGGTCGTTCGTCGATCCTGTTCGGCCTTTCCGGCACTGGCAAGACGACGCTGTCGGCCGACCCGAAGCGCGACCTGATCGGCGACGACGAACACTGCTGGACCGATGCGGGAATCTTCAACATCGAGGGCGGGTGCTACGCCAAGGCCATCGACCTGACCGCCGATGCGGAGCCGGAGATTTACCAGGCTCTGCGCTACGGGGCGGTGCTGGAGAACGTCGTGCTGGGCGACGACCGCCGCCCAGACTACTCCGACGACAGCATCACCGAGAACACGCGCGGCGCCTACCCGCTGGACTTCGTCACGAACGCCAGGCTGCCGGCCGTCGCCGATCACCCGTCGGACGTGATCTTCCTGACCGCGGACGCGTTTGGGGTGCTGCCGCCGGTGTCGAAGCTGACGTCGGAGCAGGCGATGTATTACTTCGTCAGTGGGTATACCGCGAAGGTGGCCGGCACCGAGATGGGGGTGAAGGAGCCGGAGGCGACGTTCTCGCCGTGCTTCGGGGCGGCGTTCATGGTCTGGCACCCGGCCAAGTACGCGGAGATGCTCGCCGACAAGCTCCGCCAACACAAGGCGAGCGTCTGGCTGGTGAACACCGGCTGGAGCGGCGGCGCCTACGGCACCGGTAAGCGGATCAGGCTCGCCTACACCCGCGGGATCATCGACGCGATCCATGCCGGCGAGCTGGCGAACGCTCCCACGTCCCGTGACCCGGTGTTCGGCCTCAACATGGTGACGGCGTGCCCCGGTGTTCCCGGCGACATCCTGGTCCCGCGCGAGACATGGGCCGACAAGTCCGCGTACGATGTGGCGGCGAAGAAGCTCGCCGGGCTGTTCCACAAGAACTTCGAGCCGTACGCCGCTAACGCCGGTCCGCACGTTGCCGCAGCCGGCCCGCAGGGGTAGTGTTCCGTCGGCCGGGCCGAGTCTCCGAGTCCCGACCCACCTGCCAGGAGGTCCCATGTTCACATCGCCAAAGGAAGCAATCGCCTACGCCCTTCGCACGTCGAAGGCCCTCCTCCATCGCTACCTTGATGACCTGAAGCCGCAGGAGTTCGAGCACCAGCCGTGCCCCGGCGGCAACACGGCCGCCTGGATCGTCGGCCACCTGGTCCGCACGGATCGTCGGTCGCTCGGGTGGCTCGGTGTGATCGGCCTGCCCGCGGTGCCGGACGGGTTCGAGGAACGGTTCACTCCCACTCGCTCCGCGGCCGCGGAGCAGAAGGGGTTCGGCGACCCGAAGGAGCTGGTGGCGCTGTTCGACGCCCACCGTGACCGGTTGATCGAGGCGGTCCTGGCGGCCGACGAGTCGATGTTCCACGAGCTGCCGTCGATTCAGTCGCCGCTGTTTACCGACCGCGGCGAGGCGCTGCTGTTCATGGCCCTGCACACCAGCATGCACCTCGGGCAAGTCTCCACCATCCGTCGCAGCCTGGGCTACCCGCCGGTGTCGTGACTTGGGCAGTTTCGGCGTAGACCATTGCGGGATGGTCATCCGACTGTTAGCCTGCCAGCCGAAGGCTGGCGCGGCTAACGTCGTCTGCTAGCTACTGAAGCGCAGGTAAGTAAAGCTATTGATTCGATCACGTTGGGAACGGCAGTTTGCAGCGGTCCCAGAGGGCACGCAGGAGTTTCGGATCGAATTTCAGTTGGATGAGTCGATCCATCACGGTGTCGTCGAGTTCGGGGATGTCGGT
>DATLIF010000388.1:0-6758 GCA_035539575.1 Fimbriiglobus sp.
AGACGGGGCTGGCCCGCGGACTCCTCGCCCTCCCCGGTCAGCTCGACGACGGCCATCACCGAGTAGAACCGGCCGATCCGCCCGACCGGGTCAATGGCCGGGCGGTTGTCGTCGGTCAACTCGGCCGACGAGATGGTCGGCTGCGACAACGCGACCTCGGCGATCAACTCGATGGTCCCCTCGTCCGGGTCCGCCGGCCGGGGCGGCGGCTCGGGCCGTCGCGGCATCCGCTCGACCGCGGGCGGCTGTGCGCCCGACCGCTGCCCGGGCACGGTCAATAGTGGGAGGGCCGGTCCCGGGGTGGTGGTGAGTGAGGTCTGCGCGGTGGGATGGTCCGCCGACGGGCCGACGACCGGGCCGCTGGGCCGCGGCAACGCCGCCCGGCGGATCGGCCCGCTGGCCGGGACCGTGCCGGACGGGCTCCCGCCGATCAGCGCCGCGATCAGGTCCAGGCACGTCCGGAACCGCCCGGCCGGGTCCTTGGCCAGCGCCCGCCCGACCGGTCCGCGGTCGGCGTCCGGCAGGGCCGACAGGTCCGGCGCGGCCGTCGCGTGGGCCAGGAGCATCTGGGCCGCCGACCGCGCCGCGAACGGGAACGCCCCGGTCAGCATCTCCTGGTAGACCAGGGCCAGGCTGTACTGGTCGGACCGGTGGTCCACCTGCCCGGCGGCCACCTCCGGGGCGGCGTACCGGGGGGTCAGTCCGCGGGTTGACCGGCCGGTCGCCGGGCCGCCCTTCTCCAGACGGGCGACCAGCCCGTAGTCCCCGACCTTGACGTGTCCGGCAATGACGAACAGGTTGGCCGGCTTGACGTCCAGGTGTTGCAGCCCGTGCTCGGCCGCGATCACGTCCAGCGCCTCGGCCACCTCCGCCAGGTAGCACAGCAGCTCGTCGCGGGGAATGCCCGGCAGCCCGCCGGCCCGGCACTCGTCGAACCGGTCGAGCATCTGCCGGTCGGCCAGTTCCATGACCATGACCAACTCGCCGCGGACCAGTTCAACCCGCTCCAGGGTCAGCAGGAACGGGTGGCGGATCATCTTGATCTGCTGGAACGCCTCGAACTCCTGGCGCAGAGACGTGTCATCCAGGCGTGCGTCGTCGTTGTCTCCCGCGACGAACTTGACGGCCTTGGGCAGCCCGCCGGGGGCCATGCACTTCCACACCTCGCCGAACCCGCCGCGGCCGAGCGGCTCGACGAGGCGGTAACCCGGCAACGGTTCGTCCCCGGCGGCCTTGGTGTATGGCGGTTGGTGGACGGCGGCGCGACTCACGGCGGGCATACCGAGAGAGACTGGACGCAGAACGGGAACGTGCTGATCCCGTTCTAAACGTAGTTCAAGTCTCCGGTGGTGCGGTCGGAAATCCCGGTGCCGGCGAGGATTACTCTCGGAGTCGAAACCCGGCTCTGAATCCGCCCGGCGGGACCGTAGTTTTCAGACGGAGATGCGGAGGTGTTAACTTCACGTTCTCCTCCCTGGGAGCGCGGCCGGGACGGCCGCGCTCCCAGAGAATCACTTCTTCTCCACCTTCAGCTTCGCCAGGTGCGCGTTGGCCACGTCCCACATGTAGTGGCCGATCTTGTACTTCTCGACGGCGGGGGTCAGGTGCTCGATCACCTTCTTCGCGTCCGCCTCGGCCTCGTAGTACAGCGCCAGGTACAGGTGCGCGTAGAACCGCGCCTCGGACCCCTTGTCGGTGTCGGCCGGCACCTTCTCGGCCGCGGCCAGCACGTCCGCCGGCTTCAGCTTGCCGGCGAACAGGTCCCAGACCTCCTTCATCGGCACCCGGGCGTCTTTGCGGACCGGGATGAGTTGCTTGCGGGCGGTCACCCGGTCCGTGGCCTTCGCGTTGCACAGGTAGTGCCAGACGGCGTTCTCGACGTCCTCCGGGTTGGCGGTGCGGTGCGTCTCGAACTGACGGACCCCGTCGGCGTACCGGCCTGCGTAGTACAGCGCGATGCCGCGCCGCCAGTGCTCCGGGGCGCTCTGCGGCTCCAGCCCCAGGACCGCGTCGAAGTCCTCGACCGCTTCCTTGAACTTGCCGAGCTTCAGGTGGGCGTCGCCGCGGCGGTCGTACGCGAAGGCCAGCTTCGGGTTGAGCTTGATCAGTTCGGTGAGGGCGTCGGCCGCGGCCTGGTTCTCCCGCAGGCCCAGGCACGCCAGCCCGAGCAGGAGGTGCGCGTCTGGTTGCTTCGGGTCGGCCTTGACCGCGCCAGCCGCGTGGTCGCGGGCGGCCTTGTAGTCCTGCTTCTTGTACGCCTCGCCGGCCTTCTTCAGGTCGCCCTCGTCCGCGCGGGCGAACGGCGCGAGCGCCAGGGCGAACAGGAGCACGGCGGGCCACTTGCGACGCATGGGGAGTTCTCCGCGGGTCCGTGTTTCGATGGTAGCCGGACAGAGGGGCCGGTGGGCCTATAATCGCTTCATCATTCGTCGGATCCGCACATGAGGGCCCGTTGATGGACCGGAAGAAGATGTTGCAGGTGTTGCTCCCGGCCAGCGCCGCCGGCGGGATGGTGCTTCTGGTCGGGCTGCTGATCGCCCTGGGGGACGGCGGGACGCCGACCGCGACGACCAAGGACCAGGCGGCAGGGGGAAACCCCTTCGGCAAGCCGCCGTTCCCTGTGGACGCCCCGGAGTGGAAGCCGCTCGGCACCGCCGGCCTGAAGGTGTGGGACGTCAAGGAGGGGACCGGCGATCCGATCCCCGAGGGGGCGCTGCCGATCATGCACTACACCGGGTGGCTGACCGACGGCACCCAGTTCGACACCAGCAAGGACGACGGGGTGCCCCTCAAGATGCCGCTGAGTCAACTGATCCAGGGGTGGCAGATCGGCGTCCCGGGCATGAAGCCGGGCGGCATCCGCCGGCTCTACGTCCCGTATGCGCTGGCTTACGGAGAGAAGGGCCGGTCCGGCATCCCGCCCAAGGCGGACCTGCTGTTCGAGATGGAACTGCTGCACTGGAAGTAGTGACCCCATTCGCCCCACAACCGTAGGAGCACATCATGGCCGCAGTCGGACCCCTGCCCCCGCTGGACGCCGCCGAGTGGCAGCCGCAAGCCAACGGCATGAAGGTGTGGGATGTCACGGAAGGTAACGGCCCGGAGACTCAGCCCGGCGCCACGGTTACCATCCATTACACGGGATGGCTGCCCGACGGCACCGTGTTCGACTCCAGCAAGACCCGCGGCCAGCCGATCACCTTCCCGCTGGCACGGCTGATCCAGGGCTGGCAGGAGGGCGTCCCCGGCATGAAGCCCGGCGGCGTCCGCCGGCTGGTCATCCCGTACCAACTCGGCTACGGCGCGGGCGGCATGCCGCCGACCATCCCGCCCAAGGCGACGCTGGTG
Source organism: Fimbriiglobus sp. (assembly GCA_035539575.1). Lineage (GTDB taxonomy): Bacteria > Planctomycetota > Planctomycetia > Gemmatales > Gemmataceae > DASSAT01. Next base: position 3,349 of record DATLIF010000388.1, read on the forward strand.
TTCGAGATCGAAATGATCTCGTCGAAGTAATCAGACCGGTCCATCGCCCGTTCCCATTCCGAGGAGCCCGTGATGACCCTGGTACGGATAAGCCGACTGCCGCTGCTGGCGGCCGCGCTGGTGCTGACAGTAGCCGTCGCCACCGCCCAGGACGACAAGAAGAAGACCGACCCCGGCAAGATGCCGCCCCTGGACGCCAAGGAGTGGAAGAAGCAGGACAACGGTATGAAGGTGTGGAACGTCAAGGAGGGGACTGGCCCGGAGGTGCAGAAGGGCGACACGGTCACGATCCACTACACCGGGTGGACGACCGACGGCATGATCTTCGACAGTAGCCGCAAGGAACTGTCGTCCCGGCCGACCGACGGCAAGCCGGCCACCTTCCCGCTGGGCGGGCTGATCAAGGGGTGGCAGGAGGGGGTGCCGGGGATGAAGCCCGGCGGCGTCCGCCGGCTGTACATCCCGTACCCGCTGGCCTATGGCGAGCAGGGACGTCCGCCGGTGATCCCGCAGAAGGCGGACCTGGTGTTCGAGATCGAGGTGGTGGACGCCAGACGCAAGTAACACCGTCGGATCCCGAAGCGTGAGCGAGGGTGTCTTCTTGGAGAAGACATTCGCTCACGCTTCGGGATCCGACGGCATTTCACTCGCCCTTCCACCGCCGGGCGAACTCCTCGACGGCTTCCTCCTGGTCTTGCGTCTCGACCGACCCGGGCCGCAGGTGCCGGACGCGGTCGATCGCCGCGCGGGCGGACTGCCCCGTGGTGACCAGGTACGCGGCCAGGATGGTGCCGGTGCGGCCCTTGCCAGCGGTGCAGTGGACGGCCACGCCCATGCCGGACCTTTGGGCGCGGGCGATGGCGTCCACGCACAGGTCGAGTTGCCGCTCGGTCGGGGCGGTGTAGTCCACGATCGGGACGTGAACGCTCATCAGCCCGGCGTCGTTGACCCAGCGTCGCGGCGGCGGCTCCTCGCTGAGCGAGAGGAGTACGTCCAGGCCGTTGCGCCGCAGCCACGCCAGGTCGTCGGCTGACTCCGGCATTGCCAGCGCCGCCAGGAGCGGCCGATCGATCCACGTGAATCCGGGGGGCATCACCGACCCGTATTAGTAGGATGGGCCGAGTCTTCGAGGCCCGACATCTGGTCCCCCTCTCCCCGCTGGGGAGAGGGGTCAGGGGTGAGGGGAGGCCCGCTCGACGACGCGGCAAACCTCCCGGTGAACCGTGAAGGTTCACCCCTCACTCCCGGCCCCTCTCCCCAGCGGGGAGAGGGGAGAAAGATTACGACGGACGCAGCGGCTTCAGCCCGAATTGTACGCGAAGCCGGTTCGCCTCCTGCCAGAGCTTCGGGTCGGTCTGGAGGAACTCGACCAGGTTCGCCGTCGAGACGCCCAGTCGCTCGGCCGCAGTGCTGACCTGCCCGGCCGCCGCGTGCAGCACGTCCAGCGCCACCCCGGCGGCCGACCAGAACCGTGGGTCCTTCACCCGCAGGGAGAGCCGTCCGTCCGCGGTCAGCGGCACGGCGGCCCCCACCGGGTCGTCTCGCAAGTGTAGATGGATCGCCCGGCGCAGTCGATTCAGCGCCTTCGCCTTGTTCTCGTGCTGCGAGCGACTCTCCTCGGCGATAACGATCAGTCCGCTGGGCGGGTGCCGCAGCCGGACGGCCGAGCTGGTCTTGTTGCGCTTCTGGCCGCCGGGGCCGCTGGCCCGGTAGGTGTCCACCTCGCACTGGGCGAGCAACTCGGCGTCGGACAGGGCCGCCCACTGTGAGCGACGAGCGACGAGCGACGAGCGACGAGGAGAAGACCCGCCCTCCCCGAAACTCGACGGGGCCGGGCCTTCCTTCTTCCCCTCGTCGCTCGTCGCTCGTCGCTCGTCGCTCACACTTCCAGCTTCCACGGCTCGCGGTACTGCCGGCCGATCATCTTGTTGCCGACGTCGGCGTTCGGCCCGGTGAAGCGGTGCGACTTCGGATCCCACTGGAACTTCTTGCCGGTCTGGAGTGCGATCACCCCGAGGTGGCAGACGATCACCGAACCGCCGCCGACGATCTCGTTGCAAATCGGCTTCTCACGGGTCTTGACCGCCTCCAGGAAGTCGCCGAAGTGGTTCCGCGGCCGGGTCGGGTACAGCTTCGGGTCGTCCTTCAGGGGGTCGGCCAGGAGCTTGGCGTCGCTGGCGAGGATCGTCCCGCGGCTGACGAAGATCGTCCCGTTCTCGCCGACGATCAGCACCCCGTTCTCCGACCCGCCGATCGCGGGGATCGGCACCTCCGTGACCTTGCCGTCCTTCTTCCGGCGGGTGGTCGATTCACCGGCCGCGTTCACCAACCCCTTGACCTCGGTGCCGCGGCCGTCCATGGCGATCACCTCGGTCCCGGTCGGGTAGGTGTACTTCACCTTGAACGTCTTGTGGCAGTTGTACCCGTCGCCCTTCGAGTACGGCTCGGCCGCGTCGATCACCTCGACGGCGGTCGGGCCGCTGCCGTCCATGCCGAGCAACCACTGGGCGACGTCCAGGTGGTGCGCGCCCCAGTCGGTCATCTTGCCGCCGCTGTACTCGTACCACCAGCGGAACTCGTAGTGGCAGTTCGTCTTGCCCCCCTCCTGGCGGTACGGCACCTTCGCGGTCGGGCCGAGCCAGAAGTCCCAGTTGAGCCCCTCGGGAACCTCGGCCTCCTTGATCGGGCCGCTCTGGGGGTTGTCGCCGATGCGGCACTCGATGGTCTTGATCTTGCCGAGCCGACCGGCCCGGCAGACGTCGGCCGCGAGCCGGAACTGCGGCATCTCGGTGCGCTGCTGGCTGCCGGTCTGGAGGACCTTGCCGGTCTCCCGGACCACCTTCATCAGCGCCAGCGCCTCCTCGATGGTCAGGGTCAGCGGCTTCTCGCAGTAGACGTCCTTGCCCTTGCGCATGGCGTCGATGGCGACCAGCGCGTGCCAGTGGTCCGGGGTGGCGACCACGACCGCGTCCACGTCTTTCCGGTCGTTGAGCCGGCGGAAGTCCTCGAACGTCGTGGCGTCGTGGCCGGCGTCCTTGAAGATCTGCCTGGCCTTCTTGACGTGCCGGGCGTCCACATCGCAGGCGGCGACGTGGGCGAGTTGCTTGAACCCACGAGTAGTGCCATAGATGCCCAGTGCCCGGCTGGCCGGGGAGCCGATGCCGACCCAGCCGAGGTTGAGCTTACCGTTGGCGCCGGGCTGGCGGGCGGCGGCGGCCTTGCGGTCCTCGTCGTCGGCGTGGACCCGCTCGGCGAACCACAGCGGCAGGCCGGCCGCGGTCATCCCGGCCAGCGATTGACGCATGAACCCGCGGCGGGAAAGGTTTCCGCGCTCGAACATCTGGCGGTCCTCGCGATGGGGAGAGTGGGGTCAGGTGGGGTGAGCCGTTCCGCGGGGCGTATCATAACAC
>DATLIF010000389.1:0-37145 GCA_035539575.1 Fimbriiglobus sp.
CCCGGAAGTCGTTCCGCGCGTTCTGCGGCGGGACGTAGGCCACGTCGAGCAGCCCGATCGTGGCCGCGTACTCGAACAGGAACGCCAGGACGAACCGCCCCTGAAGCTGCTCCCAGGCATGCTTGTCCTCGTACCCGAGGCTGCCGTACTCCTGCTCGGAGATGTACAGCTCCCAGGACGCCCGCTCCCCGGCCATCGTGAACCCGCGCCCGGTGCCGCGCATCAGCCGCCACAGGTCGTCGACGGCGAACCACTCGCCCGGCGGGCAGTCCTTGAGCACGTCGAGGACGGCCTTGCGACGGTTGACGGCCGCGGTCAGCCCGGCCCGCCCCTGCCCCTTCACCACCTCGACCCGCGAGAACTCATCGAGCAGGCGGGTCTTCGCCCACGCGGCCCAGACTTTCTTCAGTGTCGCGGCGGGTGGCTTGGTCAGGGCATCCCGCCCGGCCGGGGTGAGCTTCAGGGCATCCCCTCGCTTCTCCGCAAGACCCCCGGCTTGCACCAGCATCGGCCACGCGAACGCCTTGACCGCCAGGTCGTGGGCCGGGTCGCCGTCGTACTCGTCCGCGTCGTCCGGGGTGTAGAAGTCGCCGCCGGTGAGAACGCCCGCGACCGCCTTGCGGCTGGCCTCGGTCGGCACCTGCTTCTTGTCGGTCACCCGGACCTTGCCGGCGTCGATCAGCCGGAGGACGGCCGGCAGGTCGCCTTCCGCATCGCGGGCCGTTTCCCGCACCCGAACCGGCACCGTCTCGGTGGGCCGCTGCGCCCACTTCCGGTGCGGCAGGGTGTACTCGGCCGGCGGCTCGGTGTAAGTCCGGATGCGGAACGGGTCCGGCGGCGGGACGAACCCGAGCAGGATCGCCCGGACGTCGCTCGGCAGGAACTCGTACCCGGGGAAGAATAGGACGACAGGGGTCGGGGCGGATCGCCGCTGGCTGTAGCGATCGAACTCCCGCTTCGGGGCCGGCTCGGACCAGTCCGGCTCGCGGCCGTGCCGGGCCACGAATCGGGTGCGCGAGTACCGCCCCTGTGGGTCGTGCGCCGCCTCGCGGACGGCAAGCTGTGCGACGGGTTCGAGTCGGTCGTAGAGTTGACGGACGCGGGCCGGGTCGGTCATCGCCGTGGCGAGAACGGCGACGAGTTCGCCCTTTCTCTTCGGCGGGACGGGGACGAGCAGGGCGGCCAGCGGGCGGAGGTGCTCGATCGTCAGCCGGGCGAACTCCTGTTCCGCGGTCAGCGGCCCGCGATCCTGTCTGCCCCAGGGCATGGCACGGCCTCCGCGGTTCGCGATCCCACGCCGGGTACGGAGGCAGTGTATTCCGGCAGTACCAGCCGTCGTCTCGGGGGCACCAGGTAACGCCCGATAGAGCCAAAATCAGACCAGTAACGACCCGTTTAGCGTACCACACCCTCGATTCGTGCATCCATAACAAAATGAGCCACAAGGTGTTACGCTGTTTCGCGACACCTTGTGGCTATTGGAGGCGCCGGGAATTGAACCCGGGTCCCGTGGCACGTCAGTGCCGGCTTCTACGTGCGTAGCTTGTCTATTCTCGGGGCCTATCGGATGACTGCCCCGTGTTCGCCCGCAACGGCCCCGACAAGCAGTGTCCGCGGCAGGCTATCGGCCAGAAAGTTTAGCGGGCACGGCCGCCGAATCGAACCCGGTTGCCCGGATCCTCGAGTGCCCGCGATCCTGACTTGGCGTCCGAACAGCAACCTCTCAGGCGAAGGCTACTGAACGGGGCTGGTAACTAAGTTACGCAGCCAGGGAAAACTGCGTGTTAGCAGTTGTTGTGTGATCGGCTTTTTACGAGGCCAACCGATCAACCTCGGCACGCCACCAGGCACGTCGCATTGCCCGGTCGAAACCAGATCGCCCCCGGATAACGCTGCCGTGCGAAGGCAGACGGGGGTATTATAGCCCCCGCATCCCATTAGATACAGCCCGACCCCCGGAGGTTCAGGAATGCTGACCGCCCCGTTGCTAGTCGCCGCCTTCGCCCTCGGTCAGCCGCCGGCCAGGACGGTCGTTCCTCTCTGGGAAGAAAAAGCCCCTCTGGCCGTCGGCGACTCCGACGCCGACAAGCCGGGCCTGACCGTCCACCTCGCCCCGAAGGACAAGGCGACCGGGGCCGCGGTCGTGATCTGCCCCGGCGGCGGGTACGGGTTCCTCGCGGCGGACCACGAGGGCGAGCAGGTCGCCAAGTTCTTCAACGGCCTCGGCGTGCATGCGTTCGTACTCAAGTACCGCATCGTCACCAAGGACCGCCCCGGCCCGCTCGGCAAGGCCCCGCTACTCGACGCGCAGCGCGCGATCCGGTTCGTCCGGGCGAAGGCGGCCGACCACGGCATCGACCTGAAGAAGGTCGGCATCTGCGGCTTCTCGGCCGGCGGGCACCTGACCAGCACCGCCGCCACGCACTTCGACGAGGGGGACGCGGCCGCCGCCGACCCCATCGATCGCGCTGGCTGCCGGCCGGACTTCTGCGTCCTCGGATACCCGGTGATCTCGATGGAGGACGGCGTGACGCACGGCGGATCGAAGCGGAATCTGCTCGGGGCGAAGCCGGACCCGAAGCTGGTGGAGGAGTTCTCCAACGAGAAGCAGGTCACCGCGAAGACGCCGCCGACGTTTATTTTTCAGACGGACGAGGACACGGCGGTGCCGGCGGAGAACGCGGTGCGGTTCTACCTGGCGCTGCGGAAGGCGAAGGTGCCGACCGAACTGCACGTCTATGAGAAGGGGGTCCACGGGGTCGGCCTCGGCCGGGACCCGAAGTCGACGAAGGGGAGCACCTACACCGAAGGCTGGCCGGACCGGCTGGCGGCGTGGCTGAGGCTGCACAAGGTAGCAAAGTAACCGGTTAGCCGCGAGGCGTCAGCCGAGCGCGAAAGCCTCACGCTCGGCTGACGCCTCGCGGCTAACCCGGCGTCACTTGCAGTACCCCAGCGCCAGCACCGCGAACGCGGTCGCCAGCTCCGGCTGCGTCTCCATGAACGCGCGGTTGTCGTTGGCCCAGGTGCCGTCCGGCTTCTGCTTGCCCTTCAACACCTCGAACAACTCCTTCCGCCACGGGTGCTTGACGCCCTTGGCGTCCACGAACGCGTCCTCCCTGAGCGCGTCCATCGCCTTGGCGAAGGTGTGGTAGTAGTAGTACAGCCCGGCCGTCCCCATGCCGGGGTTCTCGGTCAGCGTGTAGTGCCGCCGGATCCAGTCCACCGCCGCCTTCACCCGCGGGTCGTCCTTGCCCACGCCGGCGTACAGGAAGCTCTTGAGCCCGGCATAGGTCATCCCGCCCTCGCTCCGCAGTCCGCCGGCCGGGGTCTTCCGCTCGCTCTTGTCGGACTTCGCGTCCAGCGGGTTGTAGGTGAACCCGCCCCGGTCCTCCTCGGTGGCCTTCTTCGCGAACTCCTGGTCGTTGAACTCACCGGGCAGGTTCTGGCAGCGGCTCACGAACGCCAGCGCCGCCTTCACCGCCGGGTCGTCCCGGCTGGCCCCGCCGGCGATGAGCGCCTCGACGAAGAAGTGGCTGTTCGACAGGTCCGGTCGGCCCTTGCCGTCGTACCCGGTGCCGCCGAACGTCGCCGCCATCGGGTCGGCTCCGTCCAGCGATTGCAGCGACCGCAGGTACTTCGTCGCGTTCTCGATGACGCGGTCGTACTTACCGCCCGCGTTGGACGACTGGAACGCCAGGATCGCCAGGCAGGTCGTGTAGTTGGCCAGCCCCTTGTCGTAGACGCCGCCGTCCGGCTTGACCCGCGTCTCCAGGTACGCCAGCGCCTTCGCCACCACCGGGTCGTCGGGGCCGCGACCGGACTTGACCAGCGCCGCGGCGGTCAGGGCCGTGATGCCCGGCCCGGCCAACTTCGGGGCGAAGCTGCCGTCGGGGTTCTGCTTCGCCTTGAGGGCGTCGTAGGCCCGGTCGAGGACCGCCTTGAGTTCGGCCGGGTCCGGGCGGGCGGCCGGGTCGGCGGCGAGTCCGGCGGGGAGTCCGCCCGGAATCAGCAACCCCGAAGCGACCATCCAAGCTAAAGTGGGAAGGCGGCGGAATTGGGAACGACTCATCCGAAAACACCTCGAACTCGGGACGGGGGAATGGCCGACAATAGCGGGGTGCAACCGGTGTGCCGGCCGCCAGGGCCGTGACGGGCCACCGGATTCGGTGTTCGATCCAGGCCGCGTGGGCAGCCGGTGCCCACCGCGGGTCACGCCGCGACCGGGTTCCTTGGGAGGCCGTGGGGGCGGCGGATATAATCCTAACACCCCCCATCGCAACCGGCCGACCGTGGAGTGGAGGACGTGTGGAGCGGCGACCGCGGATTCTCGTTCTCGGCCCGGCACAGGGCCCACTGACCGGCTGGATGGCCGCCGCGGAGGTCGTGCCGGTCTCCGACCCCGCTGACGCCACCCAGAAGCTCGCGGCCGGCGGGGTCGATCTCGTGCTGGCCGACCCGCCCACCCTGAGGAGGTGGCTTGACGGCCTGCGCCGCGACGATGTGGTTCTCGACCACCTGGACAAGGGGGTCGCGGTCCTCGACCCGGCCGGGACCGTCACCTGGGCCAACCCCGCCCTGCGGGGGCTGTGTCCCGAGGATCCGGTCGGCCGGCCGCTCAACGCGGCCCTCGGCGCCCAGACACTCGCTAGCGACGACCCGGATCCGATCGCGACCGCACGTCTCGGCGAACCCGTCACCTTCCGTCTGCACCGTCCCGCCAGCCCCGACCACCCTTACATCGACGTTACCGTCCGCCCGGTCGTCGCCCCGGACGGGGCGGTCGCGCAACTCGTCGCCCTGGCCCGCAACGTCACCGCCGAGGTCGAACAGCAGAAGAAGCTCGACGCGCTGCATCAGGCCGGCCGCGACCTGGCCGGGCTGGACCCCGAGCAACTCGCCGACATGAACCTGCCGACCCGCGTCGAGTTGCTCAAGCAGAACCTGCGGCGGTACATCCGCGACCTGCTGAACTACGACATCATCGAGGTGCGGCTGCTGGACCGGCGGACCGGCGAACTGAAGCCGCTGCTGGAAGACGGGATGAGCCCGGAGGCGTCCCGGCGGAAGCTCTACGCCCGGCCCGAGGGGAACGGCGTGACCGGATACGTGGCGGCGACCGGCGAGAGCTACCTGTGCCGGGACACGGCCAGCGACCCGCTCTACATCGAGGGGTCGCTCGGGGCCCGCAGCTCGATGACGGTGCCGCTGAAGTACCACGACGAGGTGATCGGCACGCTCAACGTCGAGAGCCCCCGGCCCAACAGCTTCGGGCCGGAGGACCTGCAGTTCACCGAGCTGTTCAGTCGGGAGATCGCCGCCGCCCTGCACACGCTGGACCTGCTGACCGCCCAGCAGGTCTGCACGGCCGCGCAGTCGATCGACGCCATCAGCAAGCAGATCGCACTGCCGGTGGACGACGTGCTCGGCAGCGCCGCGGTACTCCTGGCGAAGCTCGGCAGCGACGAGGAGTCGGCCGAACACCTGCGCCGCATCCTGGCGGGCGCCCGGGCCGTCAAGGAGAGCGTCAAGAAGGTGGCGCGGGACATGGCCGCGGAGGCCGACGAGCCGGCCGGCCCGACCCCGCTGGCCGGCAAGCGGGTGCTGGTGGTGGACCCCGACGAGCGCATCCGCAAGTCGGCGCACCTGCTCCTGGGCCGGCTCGGCGCCGAGGCGGAGACGACCGGCACCGCGTCCGAGGGGGTGGCGATGCTGGCCGACGCCCCGTTCGACGCGGTCCTGCTGGACATCAAGCCGCCGGACATGGGCGGGTACGAGGCGTTCCGCCGGCTGAGGGAGGCCCGCGACCGGCCGCCGCCGATCACCATGACGGCGGTGTTCGGCTACGACTCAGGCCACGCCATCGTGAAGGCCCGCCAGGACGGGATGAAGCACGTTTTGTTCAAGCCGTTCCGCCAGGACCAACTCGTCAACGCGGTACTCGACGGCGCCGCGCCGGCCAACGGCAAGCTGTGATGTCGCCCCTCTTCGCTGGTACCGGGGAGACCTTCTCTCCCGCCGCATTCACCGCCGCGCTGCTGCTTGTTGGTCTCGTGTTCCTGGCATGCTGGGTCGGCCACGCCTGTCTGTGGACGGCCACCCTCAATTACCTCTATGGTTGCCCACTCCCGAAGCGATTCCTGAAAGTCTACCGACTGCTCTGCGGACTGGTGATCATTGGCTTCCCAATACTCGTCTGTGCAGGGTCCGCGTCCGGCCTGCCCTGGCCGGTGAAGTGGTATCTGATCGCCTGCGGGGTGATGGGTCTGATCGTCTTCCCGGTCATCTCGATCGGGCGGCTGATCCGCACCAAGCCCGCCGCTATCCTCGCCGAGCGGACCGAGACGGTCGATTACTGGAAGCAACTCGGCCCCGCAGTGGTCGGCGACGGCAAGTACCGCCACGTCGCCCGGCTGCCGCTCAACGACGTGTTCCGGGTGGACTTCACTGACCTGACACTCGCGGTGCCGAACCTGCCGCCGGCGTGGGACGGGCTGCGGGTTCTGCTGCTGTCCGACCTGCACTTCTGCGGCACCCCGAGCCGCGGCTTCTTCGAGGCGATCGTTGACAGGCTCGCCGCCGAGCCGCCGGCGGACCTGGTGCTGCTGGCCGGCGACTACCTGGACACGGACACCCACCACGAGTGGATCACGCCGCTACTCGGCCGGCTGCGCGCGACCGAGGGCAAGTACGCGATCCTCGGCAACCACGACGAGAAGCACCAGCCGGACAACGTCCGCCAGGAGTTGAAGCTGGCCGGCTACTGCGTCCTGGTCAACGACTGGCTGGAGGCGACCGTCCGCGGCGAGCGGTGCGTGCTGGTCGGCCACGAGGGGCCGTGGTTCACCCCGCCGCCGGACCTGACCGACGCGCCGCCGGAGCCGTTCCGCCTGTGCATCTCGCACACGCCGGACAACTTCTACTGGGGCCAGCGCAACCGCGTCGGGCTGATGCTGTGCGGCCACGTCCACGGCGGGCAGGTGCGGGTGCCGGTGGTCGGGTCGATCTTCGTGCCGAGCATTTATGGACGGCGGTTCGACATGGGTGTCTTCGAGGGCGGCGGCACGGTGATGGTCGTCGGCCGCGGCTTAAGCGGCAAGGAGCCACTGCGGTTCCGCTGCCGCCCGCAGGTGATCCGGCTGACACTGCGGCCCGCCGGGTCCGTATCGTAAGTGGTATGACCAAGCCGCGACTGCTCATCACTCTCGGCGACGTGGCGGGGATCGGCCCGGAGATCGTCGCCAAGGCGTGGCTGAAGCTCCACGACCACTGCACGCCAGTCGTCGTCGGCGACCCGACCCGACTGCCGCGGGACGTCCCGACCGTGAACCCCTCGGCCGCGGACCTGTCCGGCGTGCGGACCGGCGAGGTGTCGGCGGCCGCGGGGCGGGCGGCATACGACTGGCTGGTGTACGCCATCGACGAGTGCCTCGCCGGCCGGGCCGACGGCATCGTGACGTGCCCGTTGCACAAGGAGGGGCTGCACGCGGCCGGCGTGAGCTTCCCCGGCCACACGGAGATCCTCGCCGACCGCACCGGGGCGAAGTCGCATGCCATGCTGCTCCACGACGACGAGTTGCCGCTGACGGTGGCGCACGTCACGCTGCACATGGCCGTGCGGGACGCGCTCAAGCACATCACGACGGAGTCGGTGCTGGACAAGGTGCGGCTACTGCACGACATCGTGCCGCGGCTGACCGGCAAGCCGGCGCGGATCGCAGTGGCGGCGCTCAACCCACACGCCAGCGACGGCGGTCTGTTCGGCGACGAGGAAGAAACCATCATCGCCCCGGCGGTCGAGGCGGCACGGGCCGAGGGCATCAACGCCACCGGGCCGATCGCCGCGGACGCGGTCTTCCTGCCGCACAACCGGGCGAAGTTCGACGGCGTCGTGGCGATGATCCACGACCACGGCCACATCGCGATGAAGTTACTCGGCGGCCGCCGCGCGGTGAACGTGACCGCGGGCCTGCCGATCGTCCGCACCAGCGTCGCCCACGGCACCGCCTACGACATCGCGGGGCAGGGGGTCGCCGACGAGTCGAGTCTGGTCTCGGCGGTCCGGGTGGCGGCGAGACTGGCGGCGCGAAATAATCGCCTGTCTGGGTCGTCATAATCCTGACCGACTCGCTCCGCCCCGGGAGTACCGCATGCGCTGGGCACTTCTGATCGCCGTGGCCTCGCTCGGCTTCGCCTCGCGGCTGACTGCCGCCGACCTGTCGAAGATCGACCGCACCATCACCAAAGAACCCGCATACGCCACCAAGGCCCCGCGGTACTGCCTGCTGGTCTTCGGCCCGGAGGCGAAGTTCCGATCCTGGGTCGTACTCGACGGCGACTCGGCTTATGCGGACCGCAACGGCAACGGCGACCTGACCGACGACGGCGCGCCGGCAAAGCGAAAGGACAGCGAGTTCGACCTCGGCGAATTGCGAGACGGCGACCGGGTCCACAAGTTCCTGTCGGTCGCGTCTCAGGACCTGGCCGATCTGGCGAGCGTCATCCCGGACACGCACGCCGCCCGGGAGACGCTGGCAAAGGACCCGAAGGCGCGGGCGTACCGCCTGTCCGCGGACGTGGCCGCCCCCGGCCGGGGAAAGGGTCGAGTGCTCCAGGTGGTCGGCCCGTTCGACCCGTACGGCGTCTTCCAGTTCGCCGCCAGATCGAAGGACGCCCCGGTCGTCTGGCTCGGTGGGCCGCTACAAGTCTCGCTGTACGCATCCAAGCCTACACTTCGGCTGGCCCGCAGTCTGGACCTGATGTTGGCGGTCGGCACTCCCGGCGTCGGGCCGGGTTCCTTCGCGTCCGTCGGGTACGACGACCTGATCCCGAAGGACGCCCACCCGGTGGCGGAGTTCGCTTTTTCGGGTGCGAAGCCGGGCGACCCGCCGGTGCGGGAGCGGTACGAACTCAAACAGCGGTGTTGAGGCATCAACCTGCACGGCCCGGTCCGGGCCCCCGAATCCGCAGGCACCGGCGAGGCGAAGCTGACCCTGTCGTTCGATGCGTGGAAAGACGGCCACGTCACGACGTCCACGTACGCCATCACTGTGAAGCCGGCCCCGAAGCTGAAGTCCGAGCCGGTCTCGGAGAAACTGGTCCGCACGCTGATTCACCCTGTCCGCACGGCCAGTATCTCGGTGCTGAAGTTCTCGCCGGACGGCAAGCAACTCCTCGTCGGCGGCTACCCGTCCGGGGTGCTGCAACTCTGGGACACCGGCACCTGGGAGGAGCGCCGCCGGATCGAGACGCCGCCGGGCTACCGCGGCAGTGCGGACTACGCCGAGTTGACCGCCGACTGGAAGACGGTCGTGGTGCCGGTCGAGAACCGCAAGGTGGTGCGCGGCGAGAAGGACGGCAAGCAGACTGTCCACGTCGAGATGAGCGGCGAGGTTCGGAGCTGGGACCTGACCACCGGCAAGCCGCGGCCGCCGCTGAAGCTCGCCGGCCGCGACCCGATCTATGCGTTCATCTCCCCGGACGGCACGAAGCTGCTCACCCTGGAGCGGAAGTCTTACGACGCCAACGGTCGGTCACGACCGGCGGACGTGGCGGTACTCCACGACACGGCCGCCGGCACATCCAGGGAACTGGCGACCGGGTTCGGAATGGCGGCGTTCAGCCCGAACAGCCGGCGGTTCGTGGTTGCGAACGGGAGCCGGAACAGCGAGCCGGCGCGGCTCCGCCTGTTCGACACCGCGACCCCGGGCGAGCCGGCCACGCTGGCCCAGGAGAAGGACGCGAACATCCACTGGCCCACGTTCTCACCGGACGGCCGGTATGTCGCCGCCGAGGTGCGGTTTGCCGAAGGTGGGGGTGTCCGGGTGTGGGATGTCGCGGCCCGGACGTTGGCGGCCGAGTTCAAGCCACTTACCCCGGTGCCGGTGCTGTACCCCGAGTTCGTGAACGGTAGCAAACTCGTCGCCGGCTGCGACACGAAGGGGAACGCCTACGTTTGGGACGTGGCCGCGAAGAAGGCGGCCTTCACGTACAAGGCCGGCGAAGCGGGCGAGGCCCGCAAGGTCGTGGTCAGCCCCGACGGCAAGCGGGCCGCGGTGGCGCTCTGGCCGCCGATCAAGCGGGACGAGATCGCGCGCGACCCGGACCCGGCAGACCTCCCACAGCCGTGGGTCGAACTCTACGACCTGGCCAGCGGCGAGAAGACCGAGACGTTGTTTTGCCCGCACGGCGTGGCCTGGCAGTTGGCGTTCAGCCCGGACGGCAATGTGCTGGCCGTCGGCGGCTCGCTACATCGGAACGACAACGGGACTAACCAGACCCCACCGCTTGCTGCCCGCCGACCGGCGCTTTCGCCGCGATCTTCTTGCGCAGGTCGTCGGCCTCGACCCGTAGGTCGGCCATCTGCTCCTCCAGCTCCGCGATCTGCTCGTCGATCTTCCGCAGCCGCTTCTCCGGCGAGTTGCCGGTCAGCCGCGCCATCCCCTCCAGCAGCAGGAACGCGTGCCACCCCTTGGTCATCAGCCCGCGGAGCCGGTACGCCTTGCCCATCGTCCCGAGTTGCTGCGGGCCGACCGCGCGGCCCAGCCGCAAGAGCCGCAAGAGCGGCGCCGCGTCCACCCACCGGGTCAGCACGTACTCCAGCGTCGGCAGCCCCACGATCGCCAGGTCCAGCCACCGGTCCTTCATGTACCCCAGCGCGCTCGGGGCCGCCTGCACCTTGATCACGAACTCCAGCGCGAACGCCACCCAGATCAGCGCGATACTCAGGTCCAGGGCCAGCGAGAATGCCGGGCTGGTGTCGGTCTTGACCAGGTTGACGTACTCCATCACCAGCACCGGCAGGATCAGGAACGCGAACAGCAGCATCGGCCCGCCGAACGCGCGGTCGAGCCGCTTGAGCAACGCCTTGCCCGGCTTCCGCCAGCCCAGCCACGGCAGCCAGACCTGATCGGTGGTCGGGTGGACCCAGCCCAGTCGCATCGACGGGATTAGCACCACCAGCAGCCCGCGCAGGACCGCCGTCCGCAGCGACACCGTCGGCACCCGGCGGATCACCGCGACGCCGGCCTCGATCACGAACGCCGGCCACAGGACGAGCAGCGCCCCGTACATCAGTTCCAGTTCGAGGGGGCTCACGGTCGGCTGCGGAGCGCGGTGGATCAGCCCGGCCAGGACCAGCAGGTACGCGAAGGCCAGCGCGAACATGACCGCCGAGAGCCGGGTCTCCGACACCGGGGCCGGCCCCGGCATGTCGTCGGGTCGGTCGGTGGTCGCGGGTGTCATGGGGCGCCTCCGGGTGTACTCCGATTCTACTCCGGGATTGCGGCGGATGTCGGGTCGTAGGCGCGGACCGCCGCGAATGGTACAACACGTCCGGCCACCCGCCCCGACTGTCTACTAGCATTTCGTCCGGCCGGGTGCGGAGTTTGCCGGAACCCGACCGATTCGACCCGGAGGCCGCGATGCCCAGGCGAGACGACGAGGACCGCGAGGAGGAATTCGACGACCGCCGGGACGACGAGGGCTACGACGATCGCCCGCGGCGGAGGAAGCCGGGCGGCGGGACCGTGCTAATCATAGCGATCGTGGTCGGGGTCGTGGCCTTGCTGGGTTGCGGGGGCCTCGCCATCCTGATCGGGCTGTTGCTGCCGGCGGTGCAGAAGGTCCGCGAGGCGGCCTCGCGCACGACGGAGCAGAACCACCTCAAGCAGATGTCGCTGGCGTTGCACAAGGACCACGAGGCGGCCGACCAGTGGACCGTCCCGTTCGCCCACGACGAGCGCGGCACCGTCCACAAGGGGCTGAGCTTCCGGGTCAACCTGCTGCCGTACATGGAACAGGACGCACTGTACCGCTCGTTCGACCTCAGCCAGCCGTGGGACGGCCAGCGGAACAAGCCGTTCTCGGACACCCCGGTCAAGCCGTTCCAGAGCGTCTACGACCCGCAGCCGGGCACCTCCACCCCGTTTCGGACGTTCGTCGGCGGCGGCGCGCTGTTCGACCCGGACGGCAAGCCGGTGCGGATCTCGGGCGTCACGGACGGCCTGTCGAACACCATCCTGCTGGTCCACGCGACCGAACAGGTGCCGTGGGCGCAGCCGAAGGAGTTGCCGTACAGCCCGACCGCCCCGGTGCCGGCCCTGGGGCACAAGAGCGAGCCGCGCGGGACGAACGTGGCCATGGCCGACGGGTCCGTCAGGTTCCTGAAGAAGGAAACCCCCGAGCAGGTGCTCCGGGGCCTGATCACCCGGGCCGGCGGCGAGCAGGTCCCTCTCGACTGGTAGACCGATCCGCGCACCCCGAAAGGGTAACACCAGTGTCTATCCGATTCGCCCTGCTTGGTCTGGTACTCACAACATCACCGCTGGCCGCCGCCGATCCGCTCGACCTGACCGCCGCGACCATCGTCGCCCCGCCGGGCCTTACCGGGCCGGAGGCGAAGGCGGTGCAGATGCTCGTCGAGGAAGTCGAGGCGCGGTCGCTCGTCCGCTGGGGCCGCGCCGAGACGTGGCCGGCCGGCGGGCCGGTGATCGTGGTCGGTCCGGCGGCCGGTGTGGGCAAGCTCCTTCAAGCGGGCGGCGTCCCGGCCCCGAACGACCTGGGCGAAGGCGGGAAAGAGGGCTACCAGATCGGCGCCTCCGGTCGGGCCGTGTGGGTCGCCGGCAACGACGCACGCGGCGTGCTGTTCGGCGTCGGCCGGCTGCTCCGCGAGTTGCGGCTGAACCGCGGCAAGCTGACGCTCCCCGCCGGGTTCACCGAGAAGTCGGCCCCGCAAACACCGCTCCGCGGCCACCAGATCGGCTACCGCCCCAAGACCAACTCCTACGACGGCTGGACGGCCGCCATGTGGGAACAGTACGTCCGCGACCTGGCGGTGTTCGGGTGCAACGCCATCGAGATCATCCCGCCGCGGTCCGACGACGACGCGGACAGCCCGCACTTCCCGCTGCCGCCGCTGCGGATGATGGCCGAGGTGTCCCGCATCGCCGGCGAGTACGGGCTGGACGTGTGGGTCTGGTACCCGGCGATGGATAAGGACTACACCGACCCGAAGACGACCGAGTTCGCGCTGAAGGAGTGGGGCGCGGTGTTCGCCGCACTTCCCCGACTGGACGCGGTATTCGTCCCCGGCGGCGACCCCGGCCACACCGCGCCGACGGCGCTGCTCGACTTGCTGGAGAAGCAGACGGCCAACCTCCGCAAGCACCATCCGAAGGCGCAGATGTGGGTGTCGGCGCAGAGCTTCAACCGCGATCGGCTGGGCGAGTTGCTCGGGCTGCTGAAGAAGGAGCGGGACTGGCTGGCTGGCGTGGTCCACGGGCCGCAGGTGCGGGTGGACCTGCCGGAGTTCCGCACGCTCGTCCCGAAGCGCTACCCGGTCCGCGACTACCCGGACATCACCCACAGCCGGCACTGCCAGTACCCGGTCCCCGACTGGGACATGGCGTTCGCGCTGACGGTCGGCCGCGAGGGATGCAACCCGCGGCCGGCGCAGATGGCCGCGATATACCGCCACTCACGGCCGCACACGTCCGGGTTCATCACGTACTCGGAGGGGTGCCACGACGACGTGAACAAGGTCGTCTGGAGCGCCCTGGGCTGGGACGAACAGGCCGACGTGAAGGGCACGCTGCGGCAGTACGCACGGTACTTCATCGGCCCCGCGTTCGAGGAGCGGTTCGCCGACGGGTTGCTGGCGCTGGAGCGCAACTGGGTCGGCCCCGCGGCCGAGAACGCCGGCTTCGACGAGACGTTGAAGCTGTTCCGGGCGATGGAGGCGGACGCCGGGCCGCGGGAGAAGCTCAACTGGCGGTTCCAACAGGCGCTCTACCGGGCCTACTACGACGCGCACATCCGTGCCCGCCTGCGGCACGAAGGGGCAGCGGAGGCCGCGGCCCGGAAGGCGCTCGGTGAGGCGAAGCGGATCGGCTCGCTCAAGGCGATGGACGAGGCGGAAGCGATCCTCGCCCGAGCAGCGAAGGAGCAACCAGCCCCCGAGTTGCGGGCGCGGCTCTTCGAGTTGGCCGAGGCGCTGTTCCAGAGCATCCGCGCGCAACTGAGCGTGAAGCGCTACCACGCCATCGCCATCGAGCGCGGGGCGAACCTGGACGGCATCGACGCCCCGCTGACCGACGTGGGCTGGCTGCGGCGGCAGATCGAGGCGGTCCGCAAGCTGTCGGACGAGAAGGACCGGCTGGCCCGGCTCGACGCGGTGCTGACCCGCACCGACCCCGGCCCCGGCGGATTCTACGACGACCTCGGCGACCCGCGCCGCTCGCCGCACCTGGTCCGCGGTCCCGCCTACGGCCGCGACCCCGCGTTCTACGAAAGCCCGTTCGCGGGCTTCAGCTTCCGCGCCGCCGGGCCGGACCCGGCGCACCCGAAGGCGTGGTGGCATCACGCCGAGACGCTGTACGACCAACCGCTGCGGCTGCGCTACGCCGGCCTGGACCCGGCGGCGCGCTACCGGGTGCGGGTCGTCTACCCGCGCGAGCGGCAGGGGGTGAAGGTACGGCTGGCGGCCGACGGGCGGCACGAGGTCCACGGCCTGCTGGTCAAGCCGTTCGAGCCGCTGGAGTTCGACGTGCCCGCGGAGGCGACGGCCGACGGCGAGCTGACGCTGGAGTGGACACAGGATCCCGGCGCCGGCGGGACCGGCCGCGGCTGCCAGGTGGCCGAGGTCTGGCTGCTGAAGGCCGGCGTCACAGGTAAGGGGACTGACCGCGGGTCGCGGCGGACAGGCCGGTGAGG
This sequence comes from Fimbriiglobus sp., assembly GCA_035539575.1. GTDB lineage: Bacteria > Planctomycetota > Planctomycetia > Gemmatales > Gemmataceae > DASSAT01. Next base: position 14,710 of record DATLIF010000389.1, read on the forward strand.
ACCCGCGCCACCTCGCGGCTCACCGCCTCCAGGTAGCGCCGGCCCTTGTCGGCGGTCGCCCTGGACGGATCGCCGCAACCGGTGTCGGGGTGGGTGGCGCTCCACGGCCGGGGCGTCCACACACCGGGCGTGGAGCGCAGCGCGTCGATGGCGAACGGCACCGTCCGCCCCTCCCCGGCCTGCCCCATCACCACCCAGTCCGGGCAGACGTGCAGCAGGAAGCTCGTCTCCATCTCGCCGGCGTGGTCGCCCGGCTCGTCGAAGATCTCCGTCAGCGCGTCCGGGGCCACCTGGTAGAAGTTGACCAGCACGACGAGTACCCCGGACTCGCCCCGGACGTCGCGGACCAGCGGCTTGAAGTCGTTGCCGCCGTGCGCGTTGACCAGCACCAGCCGGTCGATCCCCTGGGCCGCCAACGACCGGGCGACGTCTTCGAGGATGGCCAGCGCGGTGGTCGTGCGGAAGCTGATCGTGGCCACCTGGTCGAGCTGCTGGACGTTGTTGCCGAACGGGATGGCCGGCAGCACCACGACCCGGGCACCGGCCTCGTGGGCGATCGTTGCGGCCCGCTCCGCGACCGCGGTGGCCTCGATCACGTCGGTGCCGTGCGGCAGGTGGTAGTTGTGGGCCTCGGTCGCGCCCCACGGCAGCACGGCCACGGTCGGCCGGTACTCCCGGAGTTGCTGGTAGTTGGCCTCGTGCAGGACGAACGGTCGCGGCGGCATGTCAGACTCTCCGCGTTGGGGTGAAGGGACCGCGGCCGTCAGTCCCGCTCCAGCTTCCAGACGTCGCTCTCCATGTTGTTCCCGGCCACCACCCACAGGGCGTTCTGGAACGTGTAGACGCCTGCTGCGTGCCGCGGCTTCCACGGCGTCGCGGGCACCTCGTACCAGTTCACCCCGTCGGCCGAGTACCAGACGTCCTTGCGGTTGCCCGCCGGGTGATACCCTTCCAGCACCCACAGCCGGTCGTCGAAGACGGCCACCTCGTGGTACTGCCGAGGCTCCCACGGGGCCTGCTCGACGTGCCGCGTCCACCCGACCCCATCCTCGGAACTCCACACGTCGTTGTAGAACTTGCGGTCCGGGATCTTGGGCGTGTCGTAGGTGCCACCCCCCAGGACCCAGATCCGGTCGCGGAACACCGCCGCGCCGCCGATCATCCCGCGCTGCGGCCAGAACGGCTCCCTCGGCTTGACCTGCGTCCACTCGACGCCGTCCGCGCTCGTCCACACGTCCCGGTAGAACACCTCCGGGGCGGCGGCGAACTGCGGGACCGTCTGCCCGCCCAGTACCCAGATCCGGTCCCGGTGGACGACGGTGTAGTGCAGCGCCCGCGGCCCCCACGGGACCGGCTTCGACCGGTTGGCGTGCTCCCACTTCTTCCCGTTGGCGCTGGCCCACACGTCGGCGTGGTAGTGCCCCTGGTTTACGTCGCCTCCCACGACCCACATCTTGTCCCGGAACACGGCGTACCCGGCCGTGTGCCGGCCCTCCCAGTCCGCGGCCGGGTCGAACGACCGGTCGCGGAAGGTGTTCAGCTTCTCCAGCCGCCAGTCCCGGCCGTCGGCCGAACTCCAGACCTCGTTGTTGCAGGTGCGCGGGAAGTGCGTCTTGTCGGCCGGGTTCCATCCGCCCAGCAGCCACATGCGGTCGCGGAACACGAGCGCCCCGGCCCCGTCGCGCGGCGCGAAGGCGGCCTTCCGGGTCACATTCGTCCAGCGGTAGGTCCGGGACTGGGACGGGACGACCACGAACGCCGCCGACGCGGCGGTGTCGCCGCCGGCCGTCAGCCGCACCCGGCCGTCGCGGGTCGGGGCGTCCGGGACCGTCCACAGGTAGCGGCCGGTGTTCGGCACGGCGGCGACGGCCGACCACGTCCGGCCGCCGTCGGCCGAGAACTCCAGGCGGATTCGCTCGTCTCGTGGCCGGCTACCGACCGGCCAGGTGATCCAGTGCGAACTGCCGGCGGCCCACTTCTCGCCACCGGCCGGAGAAGTCGGCGGGTCAGCGGCTGTGCCGGGTCCGACGGCGCCGGACGCCACCACCGCCCAGACCCCAAGCACCCTCAAACTTCGCATGGAGACCCCCGATCAGTGAACGAAGCCCGGCCGTCGGAATCCGACGGCCGGGCGCGGGGCCAATCCCCTCGAATTGTAAGCATTACTCCGGCAGCGGGGGAACGCCCGGTGGCAGTCCGCCCGGCTGCTCCGTCTGCACCTGGGTCGCGGCAGGGTACGGCGGGGCGGAGGCGAAGTAGCTGATCGGGTAGTAGCATCCCGCCGGCTGACACCAGTAGTAGTAGCATCGGGTGGACGGACACCAGTAGCAGTTGCACCCGTACTTCGGCGAGTAGCCCCAGTACGTCCAGTGGTGGTGGCCCTTGCCGTGGTAGTAGAACCCGCCCGTGAACGGCTTGCCGTGGGTCAGGTGGTAGCCCTTGCCCGCGGTGTGGATCGTGCCGAACTTGTGCCCGCCGACGTGGCTGTGTACGAACGGATTGTGGCCGCCAACGTGACCATGCACGAACGGCTTGTGCCCCCCCACGATATTGCCGCCCCAGTTGTGGTGGTGGCTGTTGTGGTGGTGGCTGTTGTGGTGGTGGTGGTGGTGGAACCCGCCGCCCGTCGTGTGCTTGAACGGGGCCGTCGTCGGCTTGTCGGCCCCGGCGTGGTGCGACCCGCCGTGCCCGCCCGAGTGTCCACCGCCGTTGCCCTTCGGGCCGCTGGCGGACACGTCCGCCACCGCACCAGTCATGACCACGGCCACGCCGATTAGATACCGTTTCATCGGACTCACTCCATTTCCGGTGTTTGTGTCGGCCGGGCAGTGCCGCCCGGCCCTACCGGCTGAAGCGAGATCCGCGTCCGCGTGTTACCGAGCGGTGCGAAATCCTGGTGTCGTGCTCATCGAGGTCTGGCGAGCCGCCGACGCCAGTCGGCGGGTGTCGGGTCGCATCACCCGCCGACTGGCGTCGGCGGCTCGCCAGACCGTCATGAAAACAACACTAACGTGACTCCCTCCACTCAGGGTACGGCGTCGGGGCCGAGCAACTCCTGGAGCTTCTGCACGAGCCGGGATAGCAGCACCCGGGTGGCCACGTCCGTCTTGTTGATCCGGGTGGCGACCTCCTTGGTGGGCAGTCCCTCCGCATACCGCAGCCGCAGCGCCTCCCGGTGTTCGGCCGGGAGGGAGGCGATGGCCTGCTGAAGCTGGGTCTGGCGTTCGTTTCGTACGACCGCCTGGGTCGGACTGGTCAGGCTCGCGGACAGGAGGGCGATGAAGTCCTGGCTCCCCTCGCCGGCCGGGACGTTCCCCGGCAGCTCCCGGGCGGCCGCGCGCTTGCCCGCGGCGAAGTGCCGGTGCCCGTCGATGATGCACTGCTCGGCCAGGTGACAGAGCCAACTGAACGGATCACGGGCGGAGAGGTCGGCCCGCGGCAGGTCGTGCAGGGCCTTGATCGCCAGCTCCTGGAGCACGTCTTGCGGCTCCAGCTTCCCCCGCAGCGCGGCCCCGAGCCGCCGCTCGACGAACGCCAGCAGGGCGGGCCGCCGGTCCTCCAGGAACGCGGCCAGCGCGGCGGCGTCCCCGGCCCGCACGCGGTCGGCCAGGGGCGATGAGGCGTCTTCGCGCAAGGCCAACCCTCCCGTTCGTACGTCTGCGAGTGCCCGCCTCGGCCGGTGCGGGCGGCCGGTTGTAGTCTATCCGGGTCCGCGGCGACCGCCCCGAGGTGTTCCGGCCATGACCTCTGACCCGCGCCCCACCGAGGTGACGACCCGCGCGTGGGAGGTCGTCGGCACCCGGCTGGAGGACTTCGCCCGTGCCTGGGAGCAGGACGGCCCGCCGGACGTGAGCCGCTACCTGCCACCCGACCCGCCGGCGCTGCGGCGGCTGATCCTGGTCGAGCTGGTCAAGCTGGACATCGACTATCGACTGGCACGCGGCCTGGCCCGTCCGGTCGAGGAGTACGTTGCCGAGTTCGCCGAGCTGGCCGGGTCCGGGCCGCCGTGCGACCTGCTCTACGAGGACTACCAGCTCCGGCACCGGGCCGGCGAGGCGGTCCGGCCCGACGACTATTATCGCCGGTTCCCCGCGCGGGCCGCCGAGCTGGCCCGGCTGGTCGGGGAGTCCGTCTCGCCCCGATCGACCTCGGTAGTGGCCATCCGCGCCCCGCTGCGGGTCGAGCCCGGCGATCGGCTCGACGACTTCGACCTGCTGACGCTGCTGGGCCAGGGGCAGTTCGCCCGGGTGTTCCTCGCCCGTCAGCTTGGGATGCAGCGGCTGGTGGCGCTAAAGGTGTCGGCCCGGCCGGCGGCGGAGGCGCAGACGCTCGCCCGGCTGGACCACCCACACATCGTCCGGGTGTACGACCAGCGGGCGCTGGCCGACCGCGGGCTGCACCTGGTGTACATGACCTACCTGCCGGGCGGTACCCTGCACGACGTGCTGCACCACGCCCGGACGGTGCCGCCGGACCGCCGCTCGGGCCGGACGCTGCTGGAAGCGATCGACGTGGCCCTTGACCGCCGGGGCGAGGCGACGCCGGCCGCGACCCCGGCCCGGCACCGGCTGGCCGGTCTGAGCTGGCCGGCCGCGGTCTGCGCGCTGGGCGCCCGGCTGGCGGCGGCGCTGGACTACGCCCACCGCCGCGGGGTGCTGCACCGCGACGTCAAGCCGGCGAACGTGCTGCTGACTGCCGACGGGGAGCCGCAGTTGGCGGACTTCAACGTCGGCTGTTGCTCCAAGGTGGACGGGGCCGGGCCGGCGGACTTCTTCGGCGGCACGCTCGGGTACATGGCCCCGGAGCACCTGGAGGCGTTCAACCCCGGCCACCCGCGGCCGCCCGAGAGCCTCGACGGCCGGGCCGATGTGTACAGCCTGGCGGTGACGCTCTGGGAGTTGCTGACCGGGAACCGCCCGTTCGGCGCAGACGAACTGCTGGAGAGCTGGGAGGAGACGCTGGCGGAGATCGCCGCGCGGCGGAGGACCGGAGTGCCCGACTGGGCGGTGGCGGCGCTGCCAGAGGGGGACGTGCCGGGCCTGCGGGAGGTGCTCCTCCACTGCCTGGACCCCGACCCCGCCCGCCGCCCGGCCGACGCCGGGGAGATGGCCCGCGAGCTGGAACTGTGCCTGCGGCCGGCCACCCGCGACCTGGTCCGGCCGCGGCCCGGCGGGTGGCGGGAGTTGGTGCGGCGGCACCCGCTCTTGACGGCGTATCCGGCCGGGCTGGCGCCGAACGTCCTCGCGTCGCTGTTCAACATCTCGTACAACCGGGTCGAGATCATCGACCACTGGCCCGCGGCCGCGGCCGTGTTCGACCGGGTCATGGTGGCGGTGAACGGGGTCTTCTTCCCGCTCGGGATGATCCTCTTCGCGGTGGCGATGCAGCCGGTGGCGCGGGGCCTGCGACAGGTGAACGAACTCGGCCGCGACGAGGCCGCGAGTCTTCGGCGGCGGTGTCTGCGGCTGGGCGGGATCGCCGCGGGCGTCTGCGCCGGGTGCTGGCTGGTCGCGGGGGTGGTCTGGCCGGCGGTGCTGCGGATCGTCGCCGGGCCGCCGCCGCAGGGGCTGGAGGCGTACTTCCACTTCGTTGCGTCGCTGGCAGTCTGCGGGCTGATCGCGGCGGCGTACCCGTACTTCGTGGTCACCTTTCTGGCCGTCCGGGTCCTGTACCCGGCACTTCTCGGTCCTTGCGGGCCGGGGCCGTCCGACGGTGCGGCGTTGCGGCGGGTGGGGCGGGAGATGCTGTGGTATCGGGCCGCGGCCGTGGCGGTGCCGATGGCCGCGGTGGCGGCACTGGCCGGAATGGGTGAGATGAACCCGTTCGCGGTCGCGGTGCTAAGCGTGACCGGCCTGGTCGGCACCTTCCTGGCGTTCGCGCTGGAGGGGCGCATCCGATCCGACCTGGCGGCCCTCGCCGAACTACCGGGCGCCGACGACTCCACGCCGTCAACGACGCAGCAGACCGCCTCGCACTGAGCTGGGTGGACAATCGAAAGGTTCGACTACCGGCCCCTCGATCGCACGCCACGGACGTGGCGTGTTGTTACAGTGATCGTCCAACACCCCTGGGCGCGTCCCGTTATCATGGCTGACGCGGCCCGGCTCGCCACCGGCCGCCGATGCTCGACGGAGGACGACCTGTGACCTGGACACTGTTCGCGCTGGCACTGGCAGTCGGCTCGGCCGCCGAACGCTTCCCCGAGGCGGGGCCCTGGGGCGAGGTCCGCGTGACCGCCGACCGGGTGCCGGCGGCCGAGTTCGCGGTCTCTCCGTCCGGGACCGAGATCCTCTTCTACGGGTATCACCGGACCCTCCACCTCTACGACATCGCCCAGGGCCGCGTCGTCCGGGAGGTGCCGTGCGACAAGGCGCCTCACGACGTTGCCTACTCCCCGGACGGCAAGTTGCTGGCCACCGCCGACTGGACCTTCGGGGTGAGGCTGCGCGACCCGAAGACCCTCCAGGTCTTCGACACCCTCAAGCCGGAAGCCGACCTCGGGGCGTCGGCCCCGGCGTTCCAGCCGGGCGGCAAGCTCGCCGTCTACTGCTGGCGGATGCAGCCCGGCCCGGTGCAGACGTTCCACGAGCAGATCGCGGTCTGGGACCTGGCGACGAAGAAGCAAATCGGGTGGCCGGCTACCAAGCGGCAAGAGGCCAACGGCGAGATGATCCGCCGGCGGTTCCCCGGCAACGGCCGGCATCTACTCTCCATCGAGACGAAGCAAGCCAACGGGTACATCGTCGATCGGTCGGCCACCCTGACCGACCCGGCCGCTAACAAGGAGTCCGCGAAGGTCGCCCTGGACATGGACGACGACTTTGTTTTCGACGCCAGCCCGGACGGCAGGACGCTGCTGGTGTTCAACCTGAACCGCCCGCCGCGGCTGGTGGACGTGGCGACCGGCAAGACGACCCGGATGCTGATCGGCCACCGGAACTACGTCTCCTGCGGGGCGTTCTCCCCAGACGGCAAGCTGGTCGCCACCGCCAGCGGCACCACCCGCCGGACGAACCTGATGCCGAAGGCCCCCCCACCGGCGGGGAGCCAGACCGAGATCATCCTCTGGGACACGGCCACCGGGCGAAAGGTCGCCACGCTGAGCGACGCGGCCGAGGCCCACGACTACTATCGAATCGCCTTTGGCCTGGACGGCGAGTTCGTGGTTGCCGTGACCAGACCGGAGGAGCCAAAACAACAGCAGCAACTCCGGGGCGGTAAGTTGATCCTTTGGGGGAAGCTGCCGAAGGCCGTCGCGGCCGCGAAGGTGGACGAGCCGCCCGCGCCGAAGACCGTCGGGGACGACCTGCCGGCCGGCTCGGTGGGCCGGGTCGGCGGCGCCCCACGGTTCCTGCACCCCGGGGGCTTGCGCGACTTCGCCATCGCCCCGGACGGCAAGACGCTGGCCACGGCCGGCGGGAACGCGACCCAGATCGTCTGGGATCTGGCGACCGGACGGATGGTCCGGCAGCTCACTGGCCACAAGGGCACCGGCGGGACTGTGCAGATCTCGCCCGATGGGAAGTGGCTGGCGACATCCGGCGGCGAGGCCGGTATCTCACTCCGGGAGTTCGCCACCGGCCAGGAGGTCGCCCGGCTGGCGACCCAGTCGGTTACGACGGCCGCCTTCTCGCCGGACAGCCGCATCCTCGCCGTCGTCCACGGCGGTAATAGCACGCGCATCGACCTGTTCGACGTGGCGTCGCGCTCCCTCCTGCGGTCGGTCGCCAAGCCCGTCTCGGCCCGGCAGATCGTCTTCAGCCCCGACGGCCGCACCCTGGCGGCCAACAGCCTGGAGCGGACGGTCTGGCTCTACGAGGTCGCCACCGGGCAGCTCCGCGGCCAGATCGACAACCTCGCTCATCAGCTCGCCGGGATGGCATTCTCCCCGGACGGCGAAATCCTGTACATCGGCGCCGGGGACAAGCCGCTGGTGGCGCACGACCCGCTCACGGGGCGGCTGGTGCGGATGTTCGACGCCCCGGCCTGGCAGGTCTCCGTCAGCCCCGATGGCGAGACCGTCGCGGCCTACGGGTTCAAGGGCGAGGTGCGGCTCCTGGAGGCAAGTACCGGCAAGTTGCTGCGGAAGTGGCAGGCCCAGCCCGGGCCAATGCAGCAGATCGCGTTCACCCCGGACGGCAAGACGCTGGCCACCAGCGGCTGGCAGAACGCCCGCGTCCACCTGTACGACGTGGGGACCGGCAAGGAGTTGTCGCCTGGGACGGGGCACTCGGCCGCGGTCATGGCCCTGGCTGTTTCCCTGGACGGCAAGACGCTGGCCACCGCTGGCGGCGATCGCGCCGTCCAGTTGTGGGAGCTGCCGGCCGACGGGCCGGCCCGCCCGCTGCGGAGGATCGAAACCGATCGGCTTCTGACGTTCCAGAGTCTGGCGTTCTCGCCCGACGGCCGGCGACTGGCCGGCGCGGCGTCGTCGGGCAAGTACGACGAGAAGATGGTCCGGGTCTGGGAGGTGGCCAGCGGGCGAGAGGTCCTCGCCCTCCAGGGACCGGACGACCCCCGCGGGGCGTCGTACCCGGTCGGCAGCGGGGCGGTGGCGTTCAGCCCGGACGGCACGAAGCTGGCGACCGGCGGGCACGACGCCGGGTTCCACCTGTGGGACCTGGACACCGGCAAGGAGTTGCTGCGGCTGGGCAGCGGCCGGCCGGGGGCGGTTGGCCTCGCCTTCTCGCCCGACGGCAAAGCAATCTACACCGCCCGGATCAACGGCGCGGTCGAGGCGTGGAGCCTGGAGGCGTCGGCCGACAAGCCAGCCGCTGGCCCGCCGGTCCGCACCTTCACCGGGCACCAGGGGTCGCCGTTCTGCCTGGCGGCCGCCCGCAACGCCCCCGTCCTCGTGACCGGGGCGGCCGACGACAGCATGCGCGTCTGGGACACGGCCACCGGCGAGCAGGTCTTCCGTGGCACCGGTCACGAGGGATACGTTCACGCCGTCGCGGTGACACCCGATGGCAAGCTCGCGGCCTCCGCCGGGTCCGACGGGGTCGTCCGCCTGTGGGACCTGGAGGCGCGCGGCGAACGGGCGACGTTCCGCGGCCACAAGGGGCGGGTGACGGCGCTGGCGTTCACGCCGGACGGCCAGCGGCTGATCTCGGCCGGTCAGGACGCCGCGGTGTTCGTCTGGGCGATGCCGGCGCCGTCGGAGCTGGACAGCCGCTGGGGCGAGCTGGCCGGGGCCGATGCCGCCCGCGCCTACCGCGCAGTGCGAGGCCTGGCCGGGCAACCGGACAAGGCGGTGCCGTACCTGGCCGAGCGGTTGCCGCGGCCGGCCACGGTGAACGTCTCGCAGCTCGTCGCCCAGCTCGCGCACCCGAAGACGGCAGAGGCGGCGGCCGCCGATTTGGCGCGGCTGGGGGTGCTCGCCGAGCCGGAATTGCGGCGGATGCGGGAGCAGTTCCGGGGAGACATCCGGGAGCGGGTGGACCGGTTGCTCGACCCGAAGCGGCCGATCGCCTACCCGAACGAGGGGCTGCGGCTATTGCGGGCGGTGGAGGTGCTGGAGCGGATCGGCAGCGCGGACGCGCGGCGGTTGTTGAGCCAGGTGGCGGCCGACTGGAAGGAGACCGCCGCCGGCCGGGACGCCGCGGCGGCGCTGGAGCGGCTCGGGCGGTCGAAGCCCTGACCGACACCCGACCGCTCCGCCGCACCCGGCGACCTCACTTCGACGCCGGGCCGGGGATAGGATTGGGATGCCACGGCCCTCACGGTGTGCGGCCACGCCGGCGAAGTTTCCACAGCCCGACGACTGCCAGCGCTACCAGCCCGAGCCCCGCCGGCTCCGGGACCGGAACTACCACCAGTTGCAACGCGGTGGGCGTCGTCTGAAGCGACAGCACAAGCCCCTCCAGCGACGTGGTCGCCAGGCTCAGGTGCTCCAGGCCGGTCGCCTGTCCGGCGCCGAACGTAATCAGGTCGTACGTCCCGACACCGAAGCCGGGGAGGGCCGTGATGCTGATGGTCGCGCCGCCCGGATTCACCTCCAGCTTTCCGGCATCGATCCGCACGCGATCCGAGCCCGCCGAACCGACCTCGAAGGCCATGCGCGAGGCGTTCCCGGCCGCGCCGCCGAGCGCCAGCACGGTGTCCGAGGCGCTGGCGTTGGACAGCCGGAGCGTCCCCGGCGCGCCGTCCGTCAGATCCAAAGACCCGCGAGTCGCGGCGGTGCTTCCGCCCACCACTGCCACGGTCCCGCCGATGGACCCCGTGCCGCCCAGCGACGCCCCGCCGCTCACGCTCACCGGCGTGGCCCCGATCGACCAGTCGATCCACAGCTTCCCCTGGCTGACCGTGGTGGGGCCGGTATAGGTGCTGTTGCCGCTGAGGACCATCGTCCCCGCGCCGGTCTTCGTCAGGCCGCCGTTGACGACCGGGACCGAGATCACCAGATCCGTGGCGGCGGCGCCGTCCGGCACGTTGACCACGCGAGTCCCGCCGGAGAGATCGACCAGGCCGGTGTTCGAGGCGCCCGCGTCGGTCCCGATCCGGGCTGTCGCACCGGGCAGGCCGGCGATCGTCACGCCGCCGTTCAGGACGAGCCGCCCCGGCGTGGCGCCGCGTTTGAGCGTCAGCGTGTCGATCGTCAATGAAGCGTTCCCCCCGGCGGTGAAGGTCGCCGCGGGATCGACGTGCAGCGTGTGAACGCTCAGGCTCGCTCCGCCGGAGATCGAGACCGGCGCCGAGAACTGCGCCGACATCGGCGTGGACTCTGCCACCGGTACGTAGTTCACGGTCAGTGAGCCGCCGGTGATGTTCAGCGTCTCGCGCACGTAGAGCTTGCGGACGTTGTGCGATCCCGTCGAGAGGGTAACGGTGATGTTGGCGTTCGGGCGGTCGAGAATGACCGTGTCGTTCAGCCCGGTGGTCGGGCCGCTTACCGCCTCTCCGGGGAGCCGCGGCGTCGGCAGCGGTCCTGTGTCCCACGGCGCCAACTGTCCCGGCGAGGAGATCGGCACGATGGCCGGCTGCCCGCTGTTCCAGTTCGCCAGTGTGCTCCAGTCGCCGCTATTGTCGTGCCACCAGACCGCGGGAATGAGTTGATCCTTCAGGTATTCAAGACCCCCCTGCACGACGTTGAGGTCGAGATTGCTGTTCCCGTTGTCGAAGCTGTTCAACCGGCCCCTGCTCGTGTACTGCCAGAAGACCCAGGGGTGGGTCACGTTGTAATCGTCCCACGGGCCGTAGACCGAGGCGACCGAATCCCCCGGATGGGCGGTCTGGACCGGAGTGGTAATGGGGGGCGTCTGGTCCGGCCAGCGTGCACTCCAGAGTTGCGGATACGCCGGCCCCGCAAGACTCGGCGGATTGATCGACTGCTGCGCGAGTTGGCTGCGCTGCGACGCGGTCCCGCCGGCGAGGACATTCTGGGCGTAGTTCCCGTTGATGTAAATCGCCGGGCGGATCCTCATCACCTCATAGATCCGGTTTGAAAAGTCGAGCGAGAATTGCGCCATCGCGATGTCGGAGCGGCCCTCGCCGGTCTCGGGGTCGAATTCGCCGGCCTCGAGGTCGTGGACCGGCGGCAGGTAGCCCGGCCGCATGAACGAGCCGGCCATTTGAATGAAGTGGTTGGCCTCGTCGACCCCGGTGTTGGTGATGACGTCCGGCCGCGAGAAGTGGTACGAGCCCGCGAACATGCCGGCGGCCGTGGCGCGGTTGATGTTCCGGATGTAGTACGGGTCGTCGTAGCGCTGGGAAAGGCTGTTGAAGGTGTCGCCAAACGGATATCCGCCCGCGCGGTGGTCCTCCCCGGTCGTCCCGCCGCGGCTGGAGCGGATGAAGACGAACTGGCGGTTCTCGACGTTCCGGATGTTGGTCCACGTCGCCGGCGTGATGTCCCCCTGCCAGGTCGAGACGTCCAGCCCCAGCAGCCGGTTGCCGCTGCTCTGCGCGAGAACTGGGCTTGTGATCGCAAGCACTGTCGCGGCCGCGGTGGCACAGATCCACCGGCATCGCGGTCGTTGTAGTGATGGCATGGAGCCATCTTAGAACATGCAGGCACAACGGGCACGACGAGCTTGCCGGTCGCGCCATGATCCGAGCCAGCTCATCGCGTAGGGTCTACTTTGATTCGTCGTCCCGGAACTCATTTTATGGCTGACGCGTGAAGTTGCCGAATGCCTCCGCTCACCGGGCGGGAGCGGGGCGTGTCCGAAGTCCGGCGACGAGCTTGAAGGAGCGCAGCCGGGCGGTGTGGTCGTAGACCTGGGAGGTCAGGATCAGCTCGTCCGCCCCGGTCGCCTCGACGACCGCCTCCAGACCCCGCCGCACGGAGTCCGGCGAGCCGACCGCCGAGACCCGCGTCATCCGCTCGACGTGCGCCCGCTCCACCGGCGACCACAGATCGTCCATCGACTCGACCGGCGGCGGGAGCAGACCCGGGCTGCCCTGGACCAGGTTCAGGAACTGCTGCTGCACCGACGTGAACAGCCGCCGGGCCTCCTCGTCCGTGTCGGCCGCGACCGCGTTGACCCCGACCATCGCCCACGGCCCGACCAGCGAATCCGACGGCTCGAAGTGCCGGCGGTACAGGGCCAGGGCCTCGTACAGGCGGTCGGGCGCGAAGTGGGAGGCGAACGCGAACGGCAGCCCCAGCTCGGCCGCCAGCCGGGCGGAGTAGTCGCTTGACCCGAGCAGCCAGACCGGAACGTCCAGCCCCTCGCCGGGCACGGCGTGGACCCCGTTGCCCGGGCCGCCGGGGCGGAAGTATCCGCGCAACTCTTCGAGATCCTCCGGGAAGGTGTCCGCGCCGCCGGTCATGTGACGGCGGAGGGCGCGGGCGGTCCGCACATCCCCGCCGGGGGCGCGGCCGATGCCGAGGTCGATCCGGCCCGGGTAAAGGGATTCCAGCGTCCCGAACTGCTCTGCGATCACCAGCGGGGCGTGGTTCGGCAGCATGATCCCGCCGGACCCGACCCGGATCCGGGACGTCCCGCCAGCCACGTGACCGATCAGCACCGCGGTCGCCGCGCTGGCGACGCCCGGGATGCCGTGGTGCTCGGCCAGCCAGTACCGGTGGTATCCCCACCGCTCGGCGTGCCGGGCCAGGTCGAGGGTGTTCCGGAACGACTCGGCCGCGGTGCCGCCCAGCAGGATCGGGGCCAGGTCGAGGACCGAGAACGGGACATCGGACAGGGGCTTCATGGCGCTCCTCGGGGTGGCTGTCCTATTCTTCGCCCGAGGGGGTCGCGACACCAAACGGTAACCGTCTCAAGGGAAGGCGGTCGCCCTCACCGGACGTAGATCGGGTTCAAATACACCCACGGCCACCACTCGCCGTCGAGCATCAGCCACGCCAACGGCCGCGGCCAAATGGTGCCTTGGGCCGCGGCCGCGAGCGAGATTATCCGAGTTCGAGGTGGCCGGCGAAAGGTGGCCCTGTAACTCGCCGGCAAGGCCGGTCGCACGATCGCCCTGTTCGGCCATACGGAACCGGGTACTTATCGGGCAATGTCCTTCCGGGCTTTCTCGGCGATCACTTCACCGTCCCGGATGAACTTCTGGAAGTCCGGCCGGTCGCGGAGCGAGTCGAACGCGGGGTCGCCGGTCAGTAAGCGGGGGTGGGGGTAGTAGTCGCTCGTGTTGGTGTTAAGCAGCTTCATCGCCTCGTCCGCTTCGGGTTGTTTGTCGGCCGCCGGGACGCCCGAGCCGGGTTTCCCGGCGAGACCGGACAGCGTCGCGTGGCAGGCCGCCAGTTCGACCCGCATGTCGTGGTAGTGAGTCAACTTCACCCAGACCTGCGCCAGGATTGCTTGGGCGCGGCGGGTTTCGGCGACGGCCTCCGGGGTGCGGCCTGCGGCGAGGTGGACGAGACCGATGCGACGGACGATGAACGCGAGGAGTGCCCGGTGAACGTCGCTCGGAGCCCTCCGGACCACCTCTTCCATTTCCCACTCGGCTTGCTTCCCCCCCTGGAGGGCGGGTTCCAGGCGGCCGTCGTCCCGGTCGAGGCCCGCAAGGCGTATCCGCGTCAGGGCGAGTCGGTTGAGGTACATCACGTCACCGGTCGCCCACAACTGCTGAAAATGGTCGCGGGCGGCTTCGAACACCGCTCGCGCGTCGGCCGGTCGGTTCATCAGCACATGTTGGCGGCCGGCGTTGTAATAGCACCACGCGAGTACCCGCCGGAATTCGGGAACCGCCGGGTACTCGGCGGTGAGTTCGGCGGCGAGTTGGCGTCCCTCGTCGGCGTGCGCGATGGCCACCTCCGGCGGAACCGCGGCGGATTCATTCGTAATGCTCAAGGCCATGTGACAGTGGGCCACGTCCCGCCGGTTGTCGAGATTGAGCGGGTCCAATTCCCGTAGGGTCAGGGAGTACCCCAGGGCCTGTCGCTTGTGCCGCCGGGAACCGGCGATGTCCGACAAGCTGCTGCCGATCTGGACGTGTATGTTCTCCAGTCGTCGCAACAGTTTGGGGTCTTTCGGGTGGGTCTCGCGGAGTGGCTCCAGGATGGCCACGGCCTGCCGGCACATCTCCACTGCTTCCTTCGCCCGAGCCATGTTCAGGGCGTTCGCCGCCCGCAGATAGAACACGGTTGAGACGAGGTATCGGCTTTCGAACGTCTCGCCCAGGTCGGCTTCGACCGCCCCGGCCACGGCCAGCGCTTCGCCGAACGGTGCTTCGGACGCGGCGATGCCGGCAGTATTGAGCTGCCGTTGGACGTTCCCCACGGACAGGAGCTCGTCCGCCACAGCCAGCCGGGCCTCCCGGTCGGCGCCCGGGGCCGCCGCGAGTCGTCGCCGGATCGTCAGGGCCTTGTCGTGTGAGTCCGCCGCCGCCGGGAGGTTGCCGAGTGTGGTGTGTAACTCGCCCAGTTGGGAATACACCCGCGCGAGCGCCGCCTGGGAGGCCGGGTCGTCCTGGTCCGCGATCTGGCTTTCCATTCGCGTGTAGAAGTCGGTCGCCCCGCCGAGCAGTTTCGTCCGCAGTGGTTTGAACTGCGCCTCCTTGAGGATCAGGTCCTGGCTCAGTTCCCCGTGGAACAGCCCGATCGCGTCCAGCGCCAGATTGAACCGATGCCGTTCGCGGTCGTTGGCCATGGCCAGTTCGTCGTTCTTCTCGGCCAGGTGCGCGTTCGCCCGCGCCTGTACGGCCAGCACGGCCGACAGACCGACCACGATCAGGAGGGCCGCGAGGGTGCCCAGCCCGCGGACGAGCCGGCGCTGCTTCCGCACCGCGGCGGCCCTGGCCGCGGCCAGTTCCGTCTGCTGGAGACGCTCCTGGACCCCCGCGAGGTAGGCCCCGACCGCGGCCGCGACGGCTTGTCCGTCCGGTGGCCGCCGCGCCGGGTCGGGGTCGAGACACCGCCGGGCGAGGTCGGCCAGTTCCGGGTCGCACGCGGTCGCGTCCAGCCGCCGCAGCGCGTCTGCCACTTCGCCGCGCCGTGCCTCTTCGAGCGGATGTTCGCCGGCGAACGGGGGACGGCCCGTGAGGATCTCGCAGAGGATGGCGCCGAGGCCGAACACGTCCGCCCGCGCGTCGAGGCGGTCGGTCTCGCCGCGGGCCTGCTCGGGGGCCATGTATGCCGGCGTCCCGATCACCGTCCCGGCTTGCGTCGTCTCGCGGATTCCAGTGCGGGGCACGGCGATCCCGTCCGGTTCCGTGCCAGCCCCCGTCTCCCGATCCCCGGCCCCGAGCCGCGCGAGCCCCCAGTCCATGACCTGAACTTCGCCGAACGCGCCGCTCATGACGTTTTGCGGCTTCAGGTCCCGGTGCAACACCCCCCGGCTGTGGGCGTAGGCGACGGTCTGGGCCACCTGCTCGAAGACCTTCAGGAACCGGGGCAGGTCGTGCGACGGGTCCGGCCGCTGGCGGAGCAACTCCGCCAGCGTGGAGCCTTCGATCAGTCGCATGACCAGGTACGGGCGACCGTCGGGCGCGGTGCCGATGTCGTGGATGGGGGGGACGCCGGGGTGCTGGAGGCCGCCGGCGATGCGGGCTTCCTCGAGGAAGCGAGCGGCGACGTGGGGGTGCGAGCGGTGCCGCCGCTGGAGGATTTTGATCGCCACCGACCGGCCCAGCATCGTGTCGCGCACCCGCACCACGTCGCCCATCCCGCCGCAACCCACCACCTCGCCCCACTCGAAGCGGTCGCCCGGCGAGAAGGGTTCGACCGCCCCGCCGTCCCCCCCGCCGGGGGCGGGCGTTTCCTTCCCGGCCGTCACCTGGGTGGGCACGGCGACCCGGGCGAACCCGCGCTCGACAGAAAAGAAGGGGGCGAGGTGGTCGGCGAACTGCGGGTAGCGAGCCAGCCAGTCAGACGGATCGGGGGCGCCGCCGGAATCCTCGGCATTGAGGTACGCGAGGATGACGTCCTCCACGTCCAGCGGCGAATCCGGCGTCATGGCGGCTCCAGCCCAAGGTGCCTGGCGAGTTCGCGCAACTTCAGGTGCCCGCGGAGGAGTAGCCCGGCGACGGCCTTCTCGGTCTTGCCCAGGAACTCCGCGATCTCCTCGACGCGGTAGCCGTGGACGTCCCGGAGGTTGACCACGTCGCGCTGCTCCGGGGGCAACCGCTCGATGCCGTCGGCCAGGCGGAGCAGCAACTCACACCGCGCAGCCTGCTCATCGGGTGCGGGGGTGGGGGACGCCAGGAATGAGGTCACGCGGACAGAGGAGTCGGTGAGGACCTCGTCCACAGGGAACTCGCGGCGGAAGTCGCGGGCCTGGGCTTCCTCCCGCTCGACCGTGTTGATCGCCACCGTCCGCAGGACGCGCTGGAGCCAGCAGAACGCCTCGGCGTCGGTCTGCCCGCGGAGTTGGTCGGCGCAGCTCACCGCACGGGTCAGGGTCTCCTGGACCAGATCCGAGGAGTCGAACCGCCGCCGCAGCCGGGGGTCGAGTTGGAGTCGCCGCACCTGTAACCGGAGCAACGGACGGAATCGCTCCAGCAGCGAGGGGTTCACGGTCAGACTCCGCGGGGCGTCGATGTGCGGCGTTCACCATAAGTCCACCCCCCGGCTCCGTGCAAATAGATTCCCGGCCCGGCCGCCCGAACGGCACCCGCCGCTTCTGTCAGACAGGAAGGCACGCCGAACATCGCGTGGAATCTGATCGACACCACACTTTTCGAAATCCGCGAGTCATTCCCCCCGCGGCCCTGTCCATCTCCACAGGCAATAACACGGCTCGTTATCACCCGGATCACAGCTACCCGGGCGATGTCGAGCAAGCTGGAACATGCGGGATTCAAGCCCGCTGCCCGGGTCGCACTGCATTTCACTCTTGCCGCGAGGTGGACGTGCGAAAGCCCCTACTCATGGTTGCGACGTTCGTCGCGGGCGGTATGGTCGGCTGGATGCACGGTAGCCCCAATATCGCCGCGTCCCCCAGTCACGGGATGGCCAGTTGCCCCACCGAAGACGGCGGCCGGATGACGATACAACTGGTAGTAATTCCGATAAAGATCGACGCCCACGGTGACGTTGTCCTTGGTCCGAAGGATTGGTGGTTTGAAATCGGTGGAAAGGCGTACGTCGCCACACCTCCGTAACCCCGAACGAAGTGGACCGCGCCCGCCCGGGCGGGTCCGTCGGGTCGGCCGCAACCCGGGTACGCCGTCGCCGACCTACTCCGGATGAGCCGGGCGCCGCCCTGCGGTTGTCAGGCTGGACCCAGACCCGACAAGGTTTTGCCGAACCGGGGGCGGACGGGTTACGATTGGGGGAGCTGGCTCCCCGCTCGCGGATGAAGAGACGGCACGACAACGAGGCCCGACGATGCCCTGGCGTCTGATGCTCGGTCTGGGTCTGGTCCTGGGTTCCGGCGTCGGACCGCACGCCGTGGCGGACGACCCCGCGCCGGACCCGGCCCGGGCCGAGTTCTTCGAGAAGCGAGTCCGCCCCCTGCTGGCCGATCACTGCCAGCAGTGTCATGGCCCGGACAAGCAGAAGGGCGGCCTCCGCCTCGACTCGCGGGCGGCGCTGCTCGCCGGCGGGGACTCCGGCCCGGCGGTCCTGCCCGGCAAGCCCGGGGAGAGCCGGCTCGTCAAGGCGGTCGGGTACGACGGCGACCTACGCATGCCGCCCAAGAGCAGGCTTGACGTCACCCAGGTCGCCGTCCTGACCACCTGGGTGAAGATGGGCGCGCCGTGGCCGGAGGTCGCCGGGGCACGCCCCGTGACCTCCGGCTCCACGCTCAAGGTCACGGCCGCGGACCGCGAGTTCTGGTCGTTCCGTCCGGTCCGTGAGCCGAAGGTTCCCGCCGTCCGGGACGAGAGTTGGCCGCGGTCGCCGATCGACCGGTTCGTCCTGGCGAAGCTGGAGGAGAAGGGCCTCCACCCGGTCGCGCCCGCTGACAAGCGGACGCTGATCCGCCGCGCGTCCTTCGACCTGATCGGCCTGCCGCCGACCATTGAAGAGATCGAGGCGTTCCTGGCCGACGACTCGCCGGACGCCTTCGCGAAGGTAGTCGAGCGGCTGCTGGCGTCGCAGGCCTACGGCGAGCGGTGGGGCCGGCACTGGCTCGACGTCGCCCGGTACGGCGAGGACCAGGCGCACACGTTTCAGTCCCGCAAGTACCCCGACGGCTACCGCTACCGCGACTGGGTGGTGAAGGCGTTCAACGCCGACATGCCCTACGACCGCTTCGTCACGGAGCAGATCGCCGGCGACCTGCTCGACGGGCCGGACCGGCCTGGACGGCTGGCCGCGCTGGGGTTCTTCTCCCTCGGGCCGGTGTACTACGGTCGGGCATCAGCCGACGAGTTGGATGACCGGGTGGACACGCTCACGCGGGGCTTCCTCGGGCTGACGGCGGCCTGCGCCCGGTGCCACGACCACAAGTTCGACCCGATCCCGACTCGGGACTACTACGCGCTGGCCGGCGTCTTCTCCAGCACCGATTACAAGGAGTACGTGCTGACGCCCGACGGCGGCATCGACGAGAAGATGGTGTCGGACCCGACCGACAAGATGGCCCGGGACAAGAAGAAGAAGGACGCCGCCCGCAAGCCGGTCCTGCACTCCCTGGCGGAGGGGGCGAAGCCGGCGAACCTGCGCGTCCACATCCGCGGCAACCCGGCGACGCTCGGTGAGGAAGCGCCGCGGCGCTTCCTCGCTGTTCTCTCCGGCGACGACCCGCCGCCGTTCACGGAGGGGAGCGGCCGGCTCGAACTGGCTCGGGCGATCGCCAGCGAGGACAACCCGCTGACCGCCCGGGTGCTGGTGAACCGCGTCTGGATGCACCACTTCGGCCGGGGCCTCGTGGGCACGCCGTCGAACTTCGGCACCCTGGGCGAGCGGCCGACGCACCCCGAGTTGCTCGACTACCTGGCTACGCGGTTCGTGGCGGGTGGGTGGTCGATCAAGACGCTCCACCGCGACATCATGCTGTCGGCGACGTACCGGCTGGGCGGCCGCCACGACGGGCGGAACGCCGCGGCCGATCCCGACAACCGGCTGCATTGGCGGATGAGCCGCCGCCGCTTGGAGGTGGAGCCGTGGCGCGACGCGATGCTGGCGGTGGCCGGCAACCTCGACCGGACGGTCGGCGGGCCGTCGGCGGACCTGTCGTCGCCGTCCAACCGCCGGCGGACGCTGTACGGGGCGGTCAGCCGGCACAACCTCGACCCGCTCCTGCGGCTGTTCGACTTCCCCGACCCCAACCTGACCAGCGACCGCCGGCCGGTCACCAGCGTTCCGCTCCAGCAGCTGTTCGTCCTCAACAGCGAGTTCATGGCCCGGCAGGCGAAGGCCCTGGCGGCCCGCCTGGCCGCCGAGCCGGACGATACCGCCCGCATCCGCCGGGCTTTTCTGCTCGCGTACGGCCGGCCGCCCACCGACCGGGAGGTGCGGCTCGGGACGGAGTTCCTGTCCGCCGGCGGGCCGGACGCCTGGGAGGCGTATGCACAGGTACTGTTGAGTTCCAACGAGTTCGCGTTCGTGGACTGACCGAACCGGAGACCGTGCCGTGACTCCGCACCTTCCGTTCGCCCCCGTCACCCGCCGTGAGATGCTCTGCCGGCTCGGCGGCGGGTTCGGCGCCGTGGGCCTGGCCGGCGTCCTGGCCGGCGACGCTGCGGCGGCCGATGGCCCGCTCGCCCCGAAGGCCGGGCACCACCCGGCGAAGGTCAAGCGGGTGATCTTCCTGTTCATGAACGGCGGGCCGTCGCACGTCGATACGTTCGACCCCAAGCCGGCACTGGAGAAGTTCGACGGCAAGGATCCGCCCTCAGGCCCGGCCCGCAAGGGCAAGTTGATGAAGTCCCCGTTCGCCTTCAAGAAGGCCGGCCGCAGCGGCATCGAGGTGAGCGAACTCTACCCCGAGGTTGCCAAGCGGATCGACGATGTGTGCGTGGTCCGGTCGATGCACCACGAGACCCCGGCCCACGAGCGCGCGCTCTTGCTGATGAACTCCGGCAATGTGCAACCGATCCGGCCGAGCTGGGGGTCGTGGCTGACCTACGGGCTGGGCACGGAGAACCAGAACCTGCCGGGGTTCGTCGTCCTCTGCCCCGGCAAGCCGGTGGTCGGGCCGCAGCTGTGGTCGAACAGCTTCCTGCCCGCGGTCTACCAGGGCACGCACATCAACAACAAGACGATCGACCCGAAGACGGTGATCCGCTACCTGGAGGCCCGCCTGCCCCGGCCGGAGCAGCGGCGACAGCTCGACCTGCTCCGGGCGATGAACGAGTTGCACCGCGACGCCCGCGGCCCGGACGGGCAGCTCGACGCCCGGATCGAGTCGCTGGAGCTGGCGTACCGGATGCAGTTCGAGGCGCTGGACGTCTTCGACCTTGGCCAGGAGCCGAGGGCGGTCCGGCAGCGGTACGGGCCGGGCGAGTTCGCCGACGCCTGCCTGGTCGCGCGGCGGCTGGTCGAGAAGGGCGTGCGAGTGGTCCAGATCTACTACGGCGATAACCAGCCGTGGGACGACCACAAGGACATCGGCCTGCACCGCGACCACGCGGGCAAGAGCGACCGGCCGATCGCCGCGCTGCTGGCCGACCTGAAGGCGCGCAGCCTGTGGGACGACACGCTCGTCCTGTGGGGCGGGGAGTTCGGCCGCACGCCGACGTCCGAGGGGGCCAAGGGCCGCGACCATCACAGCAAGGGGTTCAGCATGTGGCTGGCCGGCGGCGGGGTGAGGGGCGGGCACGTCCACGGGACCACCGACGAACTCGGCATCGACGCGGTCGAGGACCGGGTCCACGCTCACGACCTGCACGCCACCATCCTGCACCTGATGGGGATCGACCACGAGCGACTGACCTACCGCTACAGCGGCCGCGACTTCCGGCTGACCGACGTCCACGGACAGGTGGTGACGGGCGTCCTGGCTTGAGGGGCCGGGGTCCACTCTCCTCAGGGTGTCCGCCGCAGCGCCCGGCCGGGGCGGGCGCTGGTGGGTCGGCCCCGGTCGAGGACCACCTGCCCGTTGACGACCACGTAGTCGATCCCCTCGCCGTAGCGGAACGGGTCGGTGTAGGTGGATTTGTCGATCACCTTCTCCGGGTCGAAGAGGGTCAGGTCGGCAAAGCCGCCGGGGCGGACGAGACCGCGGTCGCGGAGGCCGAGCCTGGCCGCGTTCAGCGCGGTCATCTTCCGCACCGCATCCTCCAGGGTCAGGAGCTTCTTCTCGCGGACGTAGACGCCGAGCACCCGCGGGAAGGTGCCGAAGTTGCGCGGGTGCGGGTTCCCCCGCCGCAGCGGCCCCTCGGTCGCGTACGCCGACCCGTCGGACCCGACCGAGCACCACGGCTGCCTGAGTGCCAGGTTCATGTCCTCCTCGGTGTGATGGGCGTACACCGTCGGCACCGACCCGCCCTCGGCGATCAGGAGATCGAACAGCACGTCCAGCGAGTCCGGGGCCGGTTCCTTCCCCTTGGACAGCCCGGCGATCACCCGGTCCATCGTCAGGCCCTCGTACGCACCCTTGCCGCTGACGAGCATCCGCGACCAATCGCCGCCGACTGCGGTGTAGTGGTTGTACCACCCGGGGATTCCATCCTTGATGTCCCGCTTCAGCTTCGCCCGCTGGGCCGGGTCCCGGAGCCGGTCGAGCATCTTCGCGGTGCCGCCCTCGTGCGCCCACGGCGGGATGATGCTCGCGAGGTTGTTGTTCCCCCGGGTGTACGGGTAGACGTTGGCTTGCACATCGACCCCGCGTCGCCGGGCCGCCTCGATCAGGGCGACGACCTCGGCCATCCGGCCCCAGTACTTCTGGTCGGCGATCTTCAGGTGGATGACGTCCACCCGCACCCCGGCCTTCTCCCCGACCGCGATCACCTCCTTCACCGCGTCGAACACGCCCGTGCCCTCGTTGCGGATGTGCGACGAGAACAGCCCGCCGTGCTTCTTCACCACCTTGCACAACTCGACGAGGTCATCCGTGGTCGCCAGCGACCCGGGCGGCATCATCAGCATCGACGAGAGCCCGAACGCCCCGTCCTTCATCGCCTCGTCGAGCAGGGCTTTCATC
>DATLIF010000390.1:0-2901 GCA_035539575.1 Fimbriiglobus sp.
CGGTATGTGTTGTTCCCGCCGTTGCAGCGGCTGGTGCTGGAGGACCTGGTCGGCGGGCTGATGGCGGCGACCTTACGGCGGGTGGTCGGGCCGGACGAGCCTGGCGGGACGATCGACCTGGCGGACGAGCGATACGGGGACGACTGACGTGTTTGGCGAGTTGCCGGTTCTCGACGAGTCGCTGTGTACCGGGTGCGGGGACTGCGTGGCGGTCTGCCCGACCGCGTGTCTGGAGATGTGTGGCGGCGTGCCATGGCTGCCGCGGCCGCTGGACTGTGTCTCCTGTGGAGCGTGCGTGGTCGTATGCCCGACGGAGGCGATCCGGCTGACGCCCGAAGAAGTCCGCTTGGCGACCGGCGGTCCGGGTGTGACAATTCCGATGCCGGAGGGGTGGCAGAGTGGTCGATTGCGCCGGTCTTGAAAACCGGAGTCGGGCCAGTCCCGACCAAGGGTTCGAATCCCTTCCCCTCCGCTGAACGATTGTGCATCAAATGACAGGGAGTCGCACGGAGAAGCAACAACTGCTTCACCGTCTTCGCCTTCGGGCGATGACTTCGGTTCCCTGCGATTGCCCGCCGTCGGCTGCTGAGCCGGCTTTTGCGCCTCCCGTGCGCCGGATTCTGCGCCGCCCGTCGCCCGGTCGAAGTGGGCCTCGGTCGTCTGGGCGTAGTGCTTCAGGCACACCTTCGCGTCGTGCCCCATCCACACGGCAACGATGTGGACGGGGAACTCCTCCAGCAGCTCGGTCTCCCGGCTCGACCGCAGGTTGTGGAACAGGCGCGGCCACGGCTCCAGGCCGGCCCGCGTCACCAGCCTGTCGAACGCCGTCCGTAGGTTGCAGTTCTTCCACCCGGTCGGCCCGTTGGCCTTCGCCAGGTGGTTCCCGCCGACGACGTGCGTCTGGCCGGGGGCCGTCAGTTCGAAGGCTTCCTCCAGGTAGGGCCGCAGGTCCGCGAACAGCGGGATCGTCCGGCTTTCTTTGCCGTCGTAGCGGTCGGTCTTGGGGCTCGGGACCGTGAGCCGGCCGCGCTCCCAATCCACGTGCCGCCACTCTAGTGACAGTACTTCCGACGGGCAGCGCAGGCCGCCGAACCGGGCCAGGGCGATGATCGTTCGCCAGGTCGGGTCCGCAACGCCGAACAGCTTCTGGACCGTGTCGCGGGCGATGAACCGCTGGCGGGCGCTGACGTTGGCCGCCGGGATCTTCACCTCGGAGAACGGGTTCTCGTCGATCAGCCTGTGCTTGCGGGCGACGTGCAGGAACGTCCGGGCGAAGGCCAGCCGCTTCGCCACGGTCGCCGGGGCCAGGTTCTGCGTGAGCAGCCAGGCCTTGAACTGGTCGCAATCGCCGGGCGTGATGCTCAACAGGGGCTTGTCGTCGCCGAAGAATTCCGTCAGGTTCCGGCAGGGTTGCTGCCAGACTTCCAGTGTCGCGGGCTTCACGTCCGGGCGGGAGAGGACGTAGGCGCGCAGGAACTCGCCCAGCGATGCCCGCTTAGCGGGTTCGACCAGCCTGACGGCCGCCAACTTCTCCTTGAGCTTCTCGCCAATACCGGCCAGCCAGACGGCGGTGTCCCGCGGGACGGGCTGACCGCCGATCTTCGCGGCGAGCAGGGCCTCGACGTGCCGGGCGATGGCCTCGGCGCTCTTGCGGTCGGTCTTGCCCAGCCGGATCGTCTTGCGGCTCCCGTCCGGAGCTACGAACAGGATGCGCCGCCGGCCGTTGGGGTCGTTCGCGATCGATGCCATGAAGGGGCCTCCGGGTCAGGTGTTTGTCTGCTTCGCTGGGTTTGGGACGTCGATGTCCAGACCGAGCGGGTCGGCTAGCGCGTCGATGTTCGCGAGTGACCGCCCGCCTGACGGCCACGGTCAGCCGGCGGGGGTCCAGCAGGAACGCGCTCGACGCTAGGAGGTACGCCCGGTCGCTCTCGGTGGCGCTGACCAGGATCACCGTCCGCTCCCCGCCCTGGAACCGCTCCACCGTGTCGATGGCCGACTGCACCGGCAGCCCGCTTGCCGGGTCGAGGACACACAACTCCGAGAACGCCTGCTGGAGCGCCGCCCGCTTGCGCCCGGTGCGGGACCACGATCCCCAGCCCGTCCACGGCGTCCACCCGCCCGGCGGCGTCAGTCTGCGTGGTGACGATGCGGAGCAGTTCGGCCCGCTGGCCGTAGAGCATCTGCTTGGGCGTCGGCGTGAACTCGGTCCGCTCGGCCGCCGGCAGCCGCTCGTCCACGGCCGTGCGGGAGTACAGCACCAGCCGGTCGCCCTCCCGGAGCGTGGACAGTAGCAGGGCTTCGTGCAAGTCGCAGTCCACCCCCCCACCTCGACCCGCAGTCGCAGCCGCAACCCCTCCGGCGACCACCTGTATTCCGCCGACTGCTCCTTGCTCAGCCGGAACGGCTTGCCGGGGTACGCCGCCCGGAACGCCGCCGCCAACTCCTCCCGCTTGAGCCGCCGCCGCTCGTTCACCCGGTTCTGCCCGGCCACTCCCGGCTCCTGGTCGGCCTCGACGTACCGGACGATCAACGCCTACGCACGTCAGTTGCGGACAGTCCTGATCAGCATGGCGGCTGCCGGACCTGCGGGCAAGGCGGGGCGAGCGGACGCAGGCTACCTGCGGTTCAGTAACGACCCGTCGGCCGGCCAGATAAACTCGCACACGGCGTTAAATACCTCCCGCCGAATGCGGAGGTGATGTCCCATCGGCTGGACGTCCTGCGAACGCAGGCTAGAGTCCCGCTAGGGAAGACCACACGCTTCGGGGGAACCCATGGAGTGCCGGGGCAACGCCGACCTAGTCCGAGCCCATGTCCCCAAGGGCCGGGGGCTGCCCGAGCGATTTGATGCGTTCCTGCACGCGAACCTCCCCTTCCGCGTCGAGTGGAACGACCTGGATG
>DATLIF010000391.1:0-2648 GCA_035539575.1 Fimbriiglobus sp.
CTGCCGTTGGTCTGCTGGAGCTGGTTGAGGAAGGTTTGCGAGCTGTGCGTCTTGACCTGCCGATACCAGTGGCCGACCAGCTCCGCGTAGGCGCGGGTGATGGCTGCGGGAACCTGGCCCGTCGCGGTGCGAATCGCCTACACCACCGCGACGGGCCAGGTTCCCGCAGCCATCACCCGCGCCTACGCGGAGCTGGTCGGCCACTGGTATCGGCAGGTCAAGACGCACAGCTCGCAAACCTTCCTCAACCAGCTCCAGCAGACCAACGGCAGCGTCGTGACGGAGTACCCCTGGGGCCAGTCGGGCGGCTTCCGCGTGCCGGCTGGCGTGCTGCAACTGCTGGAACGATACCGGGTTCCGTGCGTGTAGCGGACCACGGACCCGCACCTCATCTCGTTTCCCCCGGTCCGACGCCAACGAACGGTGCGAGCCGGGGTTATGCCCGATAGGACCGACGGGCCGCCGCTGGACAACCCCCCGACAGGCCGGCTATGGTGGGACGAGAAGGCTGCCCAACCCGGACCCCGGACCCGCCGCGCCTCGTGCCAACCGAGCAGGATTCGCTCCTCCCCGCCGGCGAGGAGTCTGACTGGATCGCGGCCGCCCAGGCGGGCGACCGTCAGGCATTCGGGCGGCTGGTCGAGCGGTACTGGGACCGGCTGTACCGCTGGCTGTACCACCTGACCCGGGACCGGCACCAGGCCGAAGACCTGGTGCAGGAGACGTTCCTGAAGGTGCTCGCGGCCCTCGACTCGTTTCGGCCGGGAAGCAACTTCCGGGCGTGGCTGTTCCGCATCGGGCACAACAACTTCGTGAACCTCAAGCGGGCCGAGCGCCGGACCGGCCACCCGCTGCCCGAGGACGTGGCAGGGTCGCCGGTCGCCGCCCCGCCGGAGGCCGCCGCGAACCGCGAAGCGCTGCAGGTGGTGGCGAAGGCGGTCGCGGAACTACCGGTCGAGTTCCGGTCGGCGTTGATACTGCGGGCGGACGAGGGGCTGTCATTCCGGGAGGTCGCGGCGGTGCTGCGAATCACCGAGGAGACGGCCCGGTGGCGGGTGTTCAAGGCCCGGCAGAAGCTGATGAAGGTGCTGGCCCCGGAACTGTTGCCGCCGGCAAAGGCCGAGGCCGACCCCGAGACAGGGACGTGAGGATAAAGAGTGTTGGTGCGCCCATGACCTGCGACGCGATCCAGAACCGACTGCTCGCGCTGCCCGACCCACGGCAGGTGCCGGACGAGCTGCGCGGCCACCTCGACGGCTGCCTGGCCTGCCGGGCGTTCCTGACGCGGGCGGTCCGGCTCGACAAGCTACTGGCCGCCATCCCGGTGCCGCCATCGTCGGAGGAGACGAGGGCTGCGTTCCTCGACCGGGTCACCGAGGCCGGGCCGGTCATCAAGCGCATCCCGGTCGTCCGCCGGCGTGACTCGGCGACGGACCTGCTGGAGAATGGCCGGTGGCAGTATGCCGCGGCCGGGCTGGCCGCCGCGGTGCTGGTGGCAGTCGGATGGCTGGCGTTCCGAGACGGAGGCACCCCGCCGAGCCGGAACGACCCCGCCACCGTCGCGGGGCACGACCTCCTGAAGAAGACGATCGGGCACGTGGTCACCGACGAGAAGGCCCTGGCCAAGGTCGATAAGCCCGAGCAGCGGATGCAGACCTGGGCGGACGTCACCACCGACCTGCGCGACGAGATCGGGCGGGTCTACCGGCACGCCCCGAAGGACGACCTCAAATCTCTGGCCGAGCTGTTCGAGAAGGTGGCCGAGCACGGACTCCTCCAGCAGGCCGATCTCGCGGTCACGCGCGGTCAGGAACCGATCGCCCGGCGACAAGAGCTTCTGCAGAAGACGATCCAGCGGGTGTCGGAGGTCGAGACCGACCTGGCAGCGTTCGTCCAGAGCGCGCCGGAGGACAAGAAGCTGGCCCTGCGGCAGATTCGCGAGACGGCCCGGAAGGTCCGCGAGGGACTGACGAACCTGCAACCCCGTCTGGTCGGCGTCTGGCCGGCGAAGGGGGTGTGACGTGACCCGCACCGCCCTGACCCTGACCCTGTTCGCCGGGCTGTCCCTGTGGGCGTCCGGCCAGGACGGCGCCCCGCTGATGGAGCGGCGGCTCAAGCAGTTCGAGGCGAACCGGCTTCTGCTGAGCCAGCTCATCGACCACGGGCTGAAGCTGTCGTCGGCCGAGAAGGGTGGGAACACGCTGGCCCGGGCCGAGGAGTGCCGGCTGGCGGCCGCCACCCTGGCCGCCGCGCTGAAGGCCGCCCCCGGCGACGACCCCGACCGGGTGGCCGAACTGGGCGACCACATCGCCGCCGTCGTCCGCGACGGGCTGGTGCCGAACCTGACCCAGGCCGGCCAGGACATCAGGCCCGGGTCGCAGGACTACGAACGGCTCAAGGACCTCTCCCGCCTCTCGAACGAGGACGTGATCGCCATCGTGGCAGCGTTCCCGACCGGCGACCGCCTTGAACGCTCGTCGAAGGTGGCCGACGCCAGATCGCGTCTCGCCGACGCCGGCCGCAAGATCATCGTCATCAAGTAGCCCGCCCCTCTCGACCGCACCGGCCGGGTGCTACACTGGACCCGGCGTCCGCGCTCCCGTCATACCGAGTTGCATTGATCTCTTACCCCCCTCTCCCCTTGGGGG
>DATLIF010000392.1:0-4082 GCA_035539575.1 Fimbriiglobus sp.
TCGGCACTCGAAGACTCGCTTGACCCACCCTACTGAACTACTGAACTGAACAAGTATATCCCTCATTCCTGCGTCGTGGTCATTCGGAAAGGGA
The DNA here is from genome assembly GCA_035539575.1 of Fimbriiglobus sp. Taxonomy (GTDB): domain Bacteria; phylum Planctomycetota; class Planctomycetia; order Gemmatales; family Gemmataceae; genus DASSAT01. The sequence continues at coordinate 95 of DATLIF010000392.1, forward strand.
ATCGTAAACAGTACGGCCGGCCCCATCGGGCCGGCCGTTAGATCACCCCGTCGTCGGTGGGTTACTTCTTGGCCTCGGGGTCCGGAGTCCACGTCTCCAGGAAGCATTCGCTCCCGGGCGCGGATTCGAACTTGGTCGGCCGGGGCTTTTCGGTCGGGCCGTAGCAAATCGTTAACCGGCCGTCCTTCAACTCATAGATGCCGTGCCGTTTCTGCCCTTTCTTATCGCCGTCCTTGACGGTCAACTCGAAGGACTTCAATGCCGGGTCGAGCCTCAGGTCGGCGGTAAAGAGACGCAGGTGGAGCTTGCGCTGCGGGTCGCTGAGGACGTACATGCGGTACTCGTTATCCTTGACGACCAGGGTGATCGACGCACGCGAGCTGGGGTCGGGCATCTGCTCCTTGCCCTCGAAGACGACCGACTGCGGCTTCCAGTAGCCGGTCCACTTCTTCATCTCCTCGTCGGGAGCCTGCGCCCGCACCGCCCCGCCGACCGCCAACACCGCAACCGCTACCGCTATGGCTCGCATGACTCGTCCTCCGCGTGGACTTCTGCCAGATTCGGCGGCTTATGCCGTCTACCCGCGGGGGCGTCAATCGCACTTGCCTGACGTAGGGTCTATAACACCCTCATGGCGACAAAACCGGACGTGCTGGTGATCGGCGGCGGGATCATCGGGCTGACCTCGGCGTACTTCCTGGCAAAGACCGGCCTGTCGGTCGAGGTCATCGACAAGGGCGACCTCGGACGGGAGGCGTCCTGGGCCGGTGCGGGGATTATCCCGCCGGGCTGGCACCCCGAACTGACCTCGAACCCCTTTGACCGGCTCCGGGCGGCCAGCGTGAGGCGGTTCAACACCCTCTCGGCCGAACTACTCGAAGACTCCGGTATCTCCAACGAGTACCACCAGAGCGGCGGTGTCGAGTTTCTACGCGAAGACGAACTGTCCATGACGCACCGATGGGACGCGGAACGGATCTTTTACCTGCGACTTTCGGACGACCAGAGCCGGCGCACGGCCAGAACGTTTGTTAAGCCCCCTGGAGTGGTGGCATTCCTCCTTCCTTTTCACCAGGTCCGAAACCCTTTACACATGGCGGCGTTGATCGAGGCGTGTCGGCGGCGGAGAGTGGTATTGCGCCCAAACACCCCGTTCGGATGGTGGGATCGGGTCGCGCGCGCAGTGGTCCCGGTTGCCGCAGACGGCACGCGGAAACCGGCCGGCGCGTACCTGGTGTGCGCGGGAGCATGGGCCGACGAGGTCCTTGGGCCACTCGGCTGTCACCTTGGTGTGCGCCCTGTACGCGGACAGATCGTCCTGTTCAATCCAGAGCGGGTACTATTCAAGCGAATCTTGATCGTGGGAAAGCGTTACCTGGTCCCGCGTCTCGACGGGCGGGTACTGGCAGGTTCGACCGAGGAGCCGGAGGCAGGCTTCGAGAAGGCGAACACCCCAGAAGGGGTCCGGGGCCTCATCGACTTCGCCCACACACTGGTCCCGGGGTTGCGGGCAGCGGCTGTGGAGAAGACGTGGTCCGGTCTCCGGCCAGGTTCGCCGGACGAGATGCCGTTCATCGGTTCGGTCCCAGGGTGTGATGCCGTTTTCGCCTCCGTGGGCCACTTCCGCGCCGGTGTGCAACTGTCGGTCGGCACCGCGGAGATGGTCCGGGACCTGGTCCTCCGTCAGCCGACAGAAGTCCCGGCGGAACCGTTTCGACTGGACCGGCCGCCGGCCGACCCGGTCCGGCCGACATTCCGGTCATAACCTCACTGGGACTGCCGGAGTCCCGGGTTTCAGGTTTGTCACGGTCCGTGGTTTATTCGGATAATGTCGGCATGGACCCCCACGACCACCGCGCCAAAGTCAGTCAGCTAGCCGATGATTTGGGCTGGCTGGAGGACCACTGCCGCCGGCAGCCGGAACTGGCTGTCCACGCCGCCCACCTGCGGCTGGCCGCCGCACTGGCGCGAAACGTGGTCGGCCCGGCGGTTGAGGGGCAACCGGCCCGGCCGTTGTTCGCAGCGGTCGTCGGCGGGGCCGGGTCGGGCAAGAGTACCGTCACCAACTTCCTGGTCGGGTCTGTGGTCGCGGAGGCCAACCCACAGGCCGGATACACCCGCCACCCGACCGCGTACCAGTCCACCGCAGCCAGGGCGCAGTGGCCCAGTTACCTGGGTTTCCTCGGTCCGATGCAGCGGCTGTCCCAGCCGCAGCCGGGCAACCTTGACGAGGACGTTTACCAAGTTCGTCGCATCCCGCCGGCAGTAGATGCTGACCCTCTGGCCGACGTGGTGGTCTGGGACTGCCCGGACATGACAACGTGGGCCTCGACCGGGTACGTCTCGCGGCTAATGGAGGTCGTCGGGCTGGCGGACGTGATCGTGTATGTCGCCTCCGACGAACGGTACAACGACGAGGTGCCGACGCAGTTTCTGCACCTGTTGGTGAAGGCCGGCAAGGCAGTCGTCGTCTGCCTGACCAAGGTGAAGGAGGCGGACGCGCCGGCCCTGGTGGAACACTTCCGGCAGGAGGTGCTGGGCCGACTTCCTCAGGCCGCAAGCGGGTCGATCCCGCCGGTGCCCGTGGTGGTCGTGCCGCACCTGGACGCGGGAACCCGCGCCGACCCGGTCGGCCTCGGGGCGAAGTACCGTGTGCAGCTTCTGAACCAGTTGCTGGCGCTCTGCCCCAGCCTCGAGTCGGCCCGCGCCAGAACAGTGGGGAACGCCGTCGGCTATCTGCGCACCGCGGCCGAGGGATTGCTCGACGTGGCCCGCCGCGACCTGTCGGAACTGGACGCCTGGAAGAACCTCGTCCATGCCGGCCGGGCGGGTTTCGAGGACCGCTACCGCCGCGAGTTTCTGGCCGGCGAGTCGTTCCGCCGGTTCGACCGGACGCGGGAGCAGGTGCTGGAGATGCTCGAGTTCTCCGGCCCGGGGCGCTTCTTGAGCGCGTTCCTGGCGCTGTTGCGTCTGCCATACCGATACGCCCGGGACTTTCTGGCCCGGATGCTCTCGCGGCCAGAGATGCCGAGCCTGTCGGAGCACAGTGTCTGTTCGGCCGGGCTGGCCGCGTGGCTCGACGGGCTCCAGGCCGAGGCGCTGCGGCGGGCCGGCACGCATCCGCTCTGGAAGCAGATCACACACGGGTTCGACGCCGGGCTGAAGGTCCAGGCCCTGGACCGCTTCCAGCAAGTGTACCGGTCGTTCGAGTTGAAGGAGACTGACGAACTGGACGAATACGCCCAGGCCGTGCCGGAACGACTGGCGAACAGCCCGACCCTCCTGAACACCTTGCGACTCGGGGTCGTCGCGTTCGACCTGGCTGCGGCCGGGCTGGTCCTGTGGCTGACGTGGCCGCCGAGCGTGTACCAGTTGTTGCTCATCCTGTTGGCCGTGTCGCTGTCGCGGCAGGTGGTGGAGCTGCTCGTCCGTCAGGTGATCGATTCCGGCCGCAATCGGCTGCGCAACCACCGCGAGTCGCTGGTGCGAGAGCACCTGAGCGGTCCGCTGGCGACGTGGCTATCCGAGTGGCCGACAACAACGGGCACGTCTCTGGAGAGACTGCAACTCGTCCTCCGGCGAGTGCCGGAGACGATCCGCGAACTGGCCGGGCTGGTCAAACAAACGGTCCCGTCCTCCGAGCCCCCTTCCCCATGAGCGACGAACCCATCCAGTTGAAGCCGTTGCTTCGCACTCTGGCTCCCCTGCTTCGCGGGCTGGAACGGCGGCTGCGCGGCTGGCTCGACGCGCGGCGGCGCTATCCGGTGTCCCTGGTCGCACGCGCCGAGATCGAGGGACTGGCCGAGGACCTGCGACGGAAGTCCGATGCGCTCGACGTGGACCGTCCGCTGTTGGTCGTGATGCTGATGGGCGGCACCGGGGTCGGCAAATCGACCCTGCTCAACGCGCTGGCCGGCGCCCCGGTCGCGCAGGCTTCGTTCGCCCGGCCAACGACGCGAGATCCGGTCGTTTACTTTCACCACTCGGT
>DATLIF010000393.1:0-15357 GCA_035539575.1 Fimbriiglobus sp.
CCCCCAAGGGGAGAGGGGAGAAGAAAGCGGCGGGCCTCGACGACTCGGCCCGACCTACGGCGTCAGCGCGTGGTCGATCAGCAGGACGGCGAAGTTGTGCAGGAAGTGCAGGAGGATCGGCAGCGTCAGGCCGCCGCTGTAGACGCGGGCGTAGCCCAGACCGGCGCCGAGCAGCATCAGCACCGGCCAGCCGGGGACGTTGCCCAGGTGGGCCATGCCAAAGATCACCGCCGAGAGCCACACCGCGCCGTGCGCACCCAGGTGCGGCCGCAGGTGCCCCAGCAGCAAGTAGCGGAAGAACACTTCCTCCACCACCGCGGGCTGCACGCAGACGAGCAGGATCGCCCAGGCCCCGTCCGTCAGCCCGATGTCAATGATCTGCGGCGCGTCGGGATCCGGGTACGGGTTGATCAGCCACTTCAGGATCTGGTGATAGCCGAGATTCACCGCGAGCAGCACGACGAACCCCGGCGCCGCCAGCGCCCAGGCAGCGAGTCGGTGTCCGGCCGCCAGGCGGGCCAGCGGCCGACCGGCGATCAGGATGCCCAGCACGACGATGGCGGTGTCCAGCCCATCGAACACCAACATCTCGTTGACCAGCCGGTCCTTGATCTGGGCCTCGCTCAGGTTCGGCAGGTCCGGCTCGTGGAAGAGCGCGTACACCCCCTGACCGAACGACACCGCCATCATCCCGGCGAAGGCAGCCAGCGTAACGAGCAGAGGCAGGACGGACGCAACCTGACGCGGGTAAACCGTGACCCGCCGCTGCCTGACCCGACGGGCGCGGGGCAAATCCGTGGCGGGCGTTCTGGAAGGGGGCGGGGCAATCACCGACGGCCGGACCACCCGCGGCAATGGGGGCGGCTGCTCTGCGATCGGCGACACCACGGGGATGCCGTCCGGGGGTGGCGCGTCGGGCGGGAGACCGGGATCCGTCACGACTGGCGTCCGAAGGCGGGCGGGTAGACGGGTTCAGTCTGGCAGCGCCCTTGGCCGACCGCAAGAGGGCAAGTCAGGAGTAAGGAGTCAGTGCCTTTATGACTCCTGACTCCTGACTCCTGACTCCTGATCCCTGACTCCTGGGAGCGCAGCGACTGACTCTGGTCACTCGTCGGACGTCTCGGACGTCTGGTTCGCCTTGTCGCTCTTCTCCTCGTACTTGAACTCGGCCTTGAGCATCGCCAGGGCGCGGTCCCGGGCCTGCTTGCGGAGTTCCTCCTGGTGGCGGCCGGAGATCGCCGCCGCCACGTCGAACGACGCCCGCGGGTCGTAGACCTCGTCCTTGAACCGGTCGGCGCCGCGTGCCTTGTGGTCGAGAACCACCGCGACATAGTGCTGGTCCTCGGGCTGGTCGCTGACCACCAGGGAACTGGACAGCGGCTTGTCCTTCGACTCGATGAGCGCCCGGGCCATCGCCTCGCTGGGGTACGGGATGTTGACCGTCGAGGTCATGTTGAACGGACTGGCCTGGTAGCGCGGCCCCGCCCCGGACGGCAGACTCGTGACCACCATGGGGGCGACGTCGTCCACCTCGAAGTACTTGATGCGGGCCTTCGCCTCCGGCGTATCGAACTTGCCGGCGAACTGGGCCTGGAGGTCCTTGAGCTTCTGCTCGATCTCGAAGAAGCTCGTGCCCAGGTTCCTGGCCTTCTCGGCCAGCTCCTCGGCGTCCTTCTTCGCCAACTCGCGGGCCTTGAGTTCCTTCCAGGCGGCCTCGGCCTTGGGCCGCGCCTCGTCGAAGTTCCGCGGCGCCTCGGCCGGCTGCTCGGCGGTCCGCCAGACCATCAGCACCGACTCGTACGGCGACGGCTGGAGCGGCCCCCCCGGCGGAGTAACCTGCGGCCGGTACAACCCCGCGCCGGGGGCTGGTCGGCCCGAACGGGGATCGACGTCGGCGAAGAAGAAAGCCCCGATCATCGCGGGGTCCACGTACGTGCCGGGCCGCTGTGACTCGATCCGCTGACGAATCACCTGGAGGCCCGGGTCGGTTCCGATGTGGAACTGGTCGCGGAACTCCTCGGACTTGCCAGTCTTCAGGCCCCGTTCCTTGACGAACTTCTCCAGGTACGCCTGCGCCTGGCTGGCCGCGTCGGTCCCGGCCTTGGCGACGTTGAACTTGGTCATCTCCTCCTGGAACTTCTGGAGGTCGCCCTCGGCGATCGTCCGGGCCATATCCTCCGCGGCCCGCTCCACGAGCCGGCCACGGACGGCGTCCAGCGGCAGCGGTTCGGTCGCCTTCGCCTGGGCCGCCGCCGTGGCGATCAGCACCGTCGGCACGCCAAACCCGGGGGCCACCGGGGCGATCAGGGCCGGGGGAATGGTGCCGAACTTGGCGATCCGGTCGCCCTCGAACGACTGCCCGGCCGGGCCGACGGCCCCGGACACGGCGCCGGCGTTCTCGGGCCGCAGGAACCCGCGGTCGAGCACCTGCGGCCGGTCGGCGAACGGGGAACTGGAATACCAGTGGTCGCGAGCAATGTTCCGCTGGGCGGCCTTGTACTCGGCGTACTTGGTGTCGAGGACCGGATCCTGCATGGCCAGCGGCGCCGGCGCGGCCAGCACCGCCGCGGTCGTCACCCCGCCCAGCGACGACGCCAGGGCCAGGAACCCGTTCGCCCGGGTCATCGCCCCGGCCAGCTTGACCCCCTCGGCGGCGGCCTGCTTGTAGTACGGTTCATTGCCGGCCGCCTCCAGCCACTCCAGCTTGAGCTTGCGCGGCTCCTTCAGCCCTGGCCGTGCCAGCGTCGGGTTCGGCACGTCGTTCTTGTGCTTGTTGAAGATGTCCCGCAGTTCCGTCTCGGTCGGCGTACCCTGCACCCGGGAGACGTAGTTCTCGACCGGGACGGTGAGCATGCCGAACCGGGCGGTGGAGGTCTGATCGCGGTAGTACCGGTAATAGTCGTAGGGGGCGTCGTACGACTGCCCCATCGGCCGCAGGGCCGCGCGGCCGAGGACGGCCGACTGCGCGATCCGCACCTTGAACTCGTCGCCCAATGCGTCCTTGAGCAACTCCGCGTTGTACCCGACCTTGTTCTTGAGGCTGGCCTCGACCGCCTTCAGGTCCTCGTCGTTGATCTTGCGGTAGAACTCGGAGTGGACGAGGTCCGCGATGTCGGCGGCGGTGAACGAGACGCCCAGGTCCTCGGCCTTGGTCAGCCAGAGCTTGAACTCCATCAGGTCCTTGTTGCCGCCGACGTTGGGCAGGTTGGTGAAGTACTGTCCCTGCCGACCGGCCGACTGGAGCCGGACGTCCAGGTCGATCAGCGACTGCATCGTCCGGGCGACCTCCTTGTCCTCCTCCTGCGGGGCCTTCTCGGCGATCTCGCCGAGCCGGGCCTGGAGGCCGGCGATGGTCTGCTGCTGTTCCTGCTGGATGGCCTGCGGGCTGATCATGCCCATGGCCATGAACTGGTTGAACAGTTGCGGGTTGTTGAGCAGTTGCGCGGTCTGCGGGCTGAGGTACATCGGGCCGACGGACAGCGCGTACTGAATGACCTGGCGGTTCTCGGCGCTGACCCGGCTGACCTCGCCGGTGACGTAGCTGTGGAGGTTCTCGCGGGCCTGGGCCGCCGCTGCCGACATGTACTGGTTGGCCAGCGTCCGCTTAGTCTGGATGCGCTGCAGGTCGCTCTCGTAGACCTTCGACCCGTCGATGGTGGCCAGGACGTCGCCGCTGCGGGCGTTTGAACCGATGAGCCGGGGGAGCCAATCAAAGAAGTCGCCCCCACCCCCTAGCCCGCTCGATAAGACGAACATGAACATGACCAGGATCGTGAGCAGGGCGAAGAGAACCTTCTGGTTCCGCCTGAACACGTTGAACGGGTTGAAAGCCATGACTCGGCCTCAAGTTACGGCGGGTGTTCTGACGGGCAATCCCGGTCGCCGGAGTGTGGCGGCCTTGACAGCCCGGTTATGGCTGTACTAAGGGTGATGGGACTTTTTCCGGTCTCCAACTCACCGATTGTACGAATTCTACGGGTCGCAACAACGGCAACAAACAGTAGGGGCCGCCCTCCGTGGCGGCCCGAACTTGACCGGTCGGTGACACCGGGCCGCCACAGCGGGCGACCCCTACAGAAGAAATACAACCGCAAGCAGAATGCTTCAGGAGTGAGCGCCGGTGCCTAGCCCCCGCAAGAAGCCGACCACCGACCAGACCGGTGCCGACGCGAAGAAGCCGGCCGGGAAGACGCCCCGTAAGGCGCCCGCCGCGAAGACCGGCGTGGAGCCAGCGGCCGCCCGCCGCAAGCGGACCGCCCGGGCGACCGCCGACGGCGACGGTGTGGCCCGGCTCGTCCCCGACGGCAGCGGCAACTACGACCTGGTGGTGGTCGAGTCGCCAGCCAAGGCGAAGACGATCAACAAGTACCTCGGGCCGCGGTTCAAGGTGCTGGCCAGCTATGGCCACGTCCGCGACCTGGCGACCGGCCGCAAGCAGGCCGGCGAAGAGGTGTCCGGCATCAAGATCGGCGAGGGGTGGAAACTCCGCTACCTCGTGGACGCTGGCAGCAAGGCGAAGAAGCGCAAGGGCCGCCGCACCCAGCGCGACATCCTCGACGAGCTAAAATCGGCGGCTGCGAAGGCGAGCCGGGTGCTGCTGGCCAGCGACCCGGACCGCGAAGGCGAGGCGATCGCCTGGCACATCGCCGACGAGCTGAACCTCGACCCGGAGAAGACCTGGCGGATTCGCTTTAACGAGATCACGCGCAATGCCGTCCAGCAGGCGCTGAAGGAGCCGGAGCACATCAACAAGGACCGGGTGCAGGCGCAGGAAGCTCGCCGGGCGATGGACCGGGTGGTGGGATTCCCGCTCTCCAGCCTGCTTGGCGACAAGGTGACGCGCGGGCTGAGCGCCGGCCGGGTGCAGTCGGTCGCGGTCAAGTTGATCGTGGACCGCGAGCGCGAGATCGAGGCGTTCAAGACCGAGGAGTACTGGAAGGTCACGGCGCTGCTGGCCCCGCAGGGGTCGGGTGTCGCCTGGCACGCGGACCCGAAGAAGTCGAAGGTCTTTGCCAAGAAGAAGCCGGGCGACGACAAGGCGGACTCCGACAGGGCAAGCCCCGACAAGGAGGACGCGGACGCGACCGCAACCGACACGGGAGCCCCGGAGAAGTCGGGCTTGCCTGCGCCGCCCGCGGGTATGTTCCTGGCGGAGCTGGCGAAGTGGGACGGGGCCGACGCCGCGCTGAAGTCCGAGGCGGACGCCGACCGGGTCGTGGCGGCGCTCCAGGGCGTGCCGTACGTCGTCACGAAGATGGAGCAGAAGGACCGGGCCGAGCGGCCGCCGGCGCCGTTCACCACGTCCACCCTCCAGCAGCAGGCGAGCCTGCGGCTACGGTTCGGCGTCGGCCGGACGATGCAGACCGCCCAGAAGCTCTACGAAGGGGTGCCGCTCGGCAGCGAGGGGACGGTCGCGCTCATCACCTACATGCGGACCGACAGCACCCGGGTCAGCCCGGACGCGCTCACCGCGGTGCGCGGCCACATCCAGGCGGCCTTCGGCGACAGCTACCTGCCGGAGAAGCCGAACGTCTACACCTCCGGCAAGAGCGCGCAGGAGGCCCACGAGGCGGTCCGCCCGACGGACGTGAGCATGACCCCGAAGCGGGCCGAGGGGCTCGGCCTGCACGGCGACCAGCTCCGCCTGTACACGCTGATCTACAACCGGTTCGTCGCCAGCCAGATGACGCCGGCGCTCTTCGCGGTCACGAACGTCGAGGTGACGGCGGGCCAGGGGCTGTTCCGGGCGACCGGCCGCATCCTCAAGTTCGACGGCTATCGCAAGGTGATGCCGTCGGCCGGCAAGCAGGAGGACACCGAACTGCCGCCGCTGGCAGACGGGCAGGCGCTGGACAAGCTCGACCTGTTCGAGACGCAGCACTTCACCCAGCCGCCGCCGCGGTACAACGAGGCGTCGCTGGTCAAGACGCTGGAGAAGGAAGGCATCGGCCGGCCGAGCACCTACGCCAGCATCATCGAGACGATCCAGGACCGTGGGTACGTCAAGCAGGAGAGCCGGCGGTTCTTCGCCACCGACATCGGCAAGAAGGTCACGGACCTGCTGGTCGAGTGGTTCCCGAAGATCATGAACCCGAAGTTCACCAGCCACTTCGAGGAGGAACTGGACGAGATCGAGACCGGCAAGTGCCACTACGCCGAGGTGCTCGACGAGTTCTGGGGGCCGTTCTCGGAGGCGCTGCACAAGGCGCAGGCGGAGATGCCGGCCCAGCACGGCATCCCGACCGGGGAGAAGTGCCCCGAGTGCGGCCGGGATCTGCTGCACCTGTTCAGCCAGAAGACGGGCAAGCAGTTCATCGGCTGCTCCGGGTTCAAGGACGACCCGGCCTGCCGTTACATCAAGCCGGGCGAGGGCGAGGAGGCCCGGCCGCAGCCGCAGGTGACGGACATCAAGTGCCCGGCGTGCGGCAAGTTCATGGTCCGCAAGGAGGGCCGGTTCGGCACATTCTTCACCTGCCAGGGCGCCCCGGAGTGCCCGACGACCATGAACCTCGGGCCGGACGGCCAGCCGGTCGTCACGGCGCTGCCGACGGCGCACAAGTGCCCGAAGTGCGGCAAGAAAAACCTGCTGCTCAAGCAGAGCAAGGCGGGCAAGAAGTACGTGCAGTGCCCGGACACGAAGTGCAAGTTCATCTCCGACGCGGACGACAGCGGCGCACCGGTGAAGCCGGCCGAGACGGGCATCAACTGCGAGAAGTGCGGCCGGCCGATGGTCATCAAGTCGAGCTGGCGCGGTCCGTTCCTGGCCTGCACCGGCTACCCGGCGTGCCGGGGGGCGAAGTCGATCACGGTCGAGTTGCGGGAGAAGCTCAAGGACATCCTGCCGCCGATGCCGGAGAAGAAGGCGGCCGCCGCAAAGCCGGACATGCCGCAGGTGACGATCACCGAACGGTGCCCGGAGTGCGGGTCGGAGATGCGGCTGCAGAAGTCGCGGTTCGGCGGTCGGTACTTCCTGGGCTGCACCAAGTACCCGAAGTGCAAGGGAACCGCGAAGGTGTCGCCGGCCCTCCAGACGCAGATCGACGCCGCGGCCGAGGCGGCCCCGGCCGGGGGCTGACGTGAGCGAGCCGACCCACGACGCGACCACCGCGTACCACGAGGCCGGGCACGCGGTGGTCGCTCTCGCTTTGAACCGCCCCGTTCACAAGGTCAGCGTCCTGCCGGGCCGCGACCTGCTCGGCCAGTGCCAGTTCGGCAAGGGCGTCTTCCGTCCGACCGAGGACTGGCTGGAACGTGAGGTGCTGATTGCCCTGGCCGGGATGGCGGCCGAGGCCCGACACACCGGCGGGTATTGTCGGAATGGGGCGGCCCGCGACCTGCGCTACGCTCGCCAACTGGCGCTCCAGCGGGCGACGCCGAAGACGCTCGACCGGTACGAGAGGCGGATGCTGGCGAAGGTCGAAAACCTGCTCGCGGACGAGGGCCACTGGCGGGCGGTGGAGTTGATCGCCGCGGAGTTGATGAGGCAGGGGACGATCAGCGGCCGTGCGGCACGGCATTTATTTGAACAAGGTACGCGGTAAGGTAAGCGGTGCGGCCGGTCACCGGTCGTCCTCCTCCAGCCGGCCCGAGTGCTGGATCGCCCGGAACAGGCGGAACCCCAGCACCGCGCTGGTCAGGCAGCCGACCGCGCCGAAGATCGATATCTCCCCGAAGACCACCGGCGGCGCCCGGTGCGCCCACAGCCACGCCGACCCGACGAACAGCGCGCTGGTCATCAGCCCGAACACCAGCCGGTTGACCGACGGCTCCAGATGCTGGTGCTGAAGCTGCACCGCGAACTGCTGGCGGCGGGCGAACTGCATCACGTCGCGGACCAGCCGCGGCATCCCGGACACAACCTCGTCCCAGTCCCGGGCCGCCGCCAGGAGCCGCCGGGCCAGCCGTCTCGGCGAGAGTCGCCGCAGGAGAAACTGCCGGCGGTACGGCTCCAGCACCTCGACCAGGTTGAACGTCGGGTTCACCAGCCGGGCCGTCCCCTCCAGCATGACCAGCACCTTCAAGAGCAGCGCCAGCGGCGGCGGCAACAGGATGTGGTAGCGCCGGATCGCCTCGCTCATCTCGTCCAGGGCCGTGCCGAGCTGGAACTGGTCCAGCGGCATCCCCCAGTAGAACGCCATCTGCTCGGCGACCTCGGTCTGGAGGTCGGCCGGCTCGAAGTGCGGCGGCACCTCGCCCACCTGCATCACCAGGTCCGTGAGCAGCGCCGGGTCGTTCGACATGACGGCCACCATCGCCGCCTCGATCTGGGAGCGGAGCCGGTCGTCCACCCGGCCCGCCATGCCGCAGTCCAGTAGCCCGATCACGCCGCCGTTGAGGACCAGCACGTTCCCCGGGTGCGGGTCGGCGTGGTAGAACCCGTCGCGGAAGATCATCTCCAGGAACGCCCGGGCCCCACGCTTCGCCAGCTCGTTCGGGTCAAGCCCAGCGGCCGCCGGTTCGCCGAGCTTGTTCAGCGGGGTGCCGTCGAGGAACTCCATCGTCAGCACCCGGCCGGTGGACAGCTCCGGCACCGGGGCCGGGAACTTCACGGTTGGGTCGCCGGCGAAGTTCTTGGCGAAGATCTGCTGGTGCCGTAGCTCCCGGCGGAAGTCCAGCTCGCGGAGCAGCACACGGCGGAACTCGGCCACCACTGCGGTCGGGCGGTACGGCCGCAACTCGGTGATGTACTCCTCGGCCAGCCGGGCCAGTTCGGCGAGGATGACGAGGTCGGTCTGGACTCGCCGGGCGATGTCCGGGTGCTGGACCTTGACGATCACCTCCCGGCCGTCGGGTAGCGTCGCCCGGTGCGCCTGACCGATCGACGCCGACGCGACCGGCACCTCGTCGAATCGGGTGAACAGTTCCTTGATCGGCCGCTTCAGTTCGGCCTCCACCGTCGCACGGGTCGTCTCGAAGGGGTCGGCCGGGACGTTGGTCTGGAGTTGCGTCAACTCGGCGGCCAGCTCTCCGCCGACCAGGTCGCGGCGGGTGCTGAGCATCTGGCCGAGCTTGATGAATGTCGTGCCGAGATCGGTGAACGCGAGCCGGACGCGCTCCGCCTGAGACAGCTCGGTGAGCGAGTGCAGCGGAATGTGCCGCACGAACCGCCGCAGGAAGCCCGCGTCGATGCGGGAGAACCCGTCGGCCAGCCCGTACTTGGTCAGGACGGTGGCAATCTCGATCACCCGGTTCATGTTCCGGGCGAGCTGCGGGATCGAGGTGAGGTCGATGGGCATGGTTGCGAAATCCCAGATCCCAGGCACCAAATTCCAAGGAAGTGGATTGGTGCGTTCAGGGTACGGGATGTTCGGCGTAGTTTCTTTGGGATTTGGTGCCTGGGATCTGGGATTTGCTCGCTACGCGGGCCGGTCCAGCTCACGAAGCGCGTCGTCCTCGCTCAGTTCGATCTTTGCGGTGCCGCTTTGCCCCCACAAGGGTGAGTCCAGCGAAAAAAACCGCCAGAAAAAAATCCGGGCCAGAGTCCAATCCGTATCCCCCTCCGATCGCCCACATCATTCGTCCGCATTTCCGATCGGAGGGCCCTGACGTGACCTCGAAGCAACTCGGCATCATTGCGGCCGTACTCGTGGGGTCGGCCACGGCGGCCCGGGCTGCCAGCCATAGCGACGCCCCGCTGATCAAGCAGGACCCGCAGGCCAACATCACCGACGTCTACACCTTCCTCGGCACCCGGTACAACAACCCGAACATCAAGGTGCTCAACGTCATCGTTCACTGCCGCCCGTTCTCCGAGCCGGGCGACGGCGTCACCTACGACCGGTTCGCCGACGACGCCCTGTACAGCATCCACATCGCCAACCCGGCCACCGGGGCCCCGGTCGCCCGGTACGACTTCCAATTTTCCTCGGTCAGCTCCCCCCAGGCGTACCGGAACCTGGACACCATCCTGTCCTACGGCCGCGGGGCCAACGTCGGCGGCGCGCCGAACGTCGGGGCGATCAACCAGGCGGGGGACGCCCGGCAGAACTTCGTCCAGACGTACAAGGTGTTCCGCAGCGCCGGCCAGCCCCAGGGGCGGGTGATCGGGACCGACCTGCTGACCCCGCCGCCGAACGTCGGGCGGCGGACCACCCCGGCGTACAACGACGCCAACGGCCGGGCCGTCTCCGGAGCGGCGGCGTTCGCCGACCTGGACGTGTACACCCGACAGACGGTGGCCAACCTGCCGAACGGCGAGGCATGCTTCGCCGGGCCGCGCGAGGACGGGTTCTTCGCCGACATCCCCGGCATCTTCGACCTGCTCGACCCGCGCATCCTCGGGGCCGGCGGCGCCGGCCAGAACGGCAACGGCGTGGATGGGTTCAAGGGATACAACGTCCTGGCGTTCGCCCTGCAGATCCCGGTGTCCGACCTGCCGGCCCTGCCGTACAACGGGCCGTTCTTCGGCAAGCAGACCGGGGTCGGGGTCTACGCCTCGGTGTCGCGCAAGAAGGTCCGCATCCTCAGCGACCGCGGCCCGGCCAGCGACTCCGGCCCGTGGGTCCAGGTGAACCGCATGGGCAACCCGCTCTTCAACGAGGGGCTGGTCGCCTTGCGGGACAAGGACAACTACAACCGCACCCCTCCCACCGTGGACGCCGCCCGGTACGCCCAGTACGCCCGCGCCCCGGAGTTGATCGTTCTCCTGAACGCCACCTTCGGCACCAACTTCGTCACCGCTAACCGGGCCGACCTGCAAGCGGTGTACATCCCGGACGTGCTCCGCGTGAACACGTCCACCGCGCCGGTCCGACTGGCCGGGCAGACCGGGTTCAGCCGACTCGGGTTCATCGGCGGGGACACCACCAACGGCATCTCCGGCGGGTGGCCCAACGGCCGGCGGCTCGGGGACGACGTGGTGGACATCGCCCTGACCGCCATCGCCAGCGGGCCGGCGTACACGACCATCACCACCATCGGCGACAACATCGCGGGTAACGACATCGCCTATCACCGGGTGTTCCCCTACTCGGCCACCCCGCACGCGGGGCCGACCAACCGCAAAGACCCCTGACCCGCTTCGCGGGAATGACGAATGCCCCACCAATGACCCCCCCAATGACGAAGGGGTCAGGGGGCCGCGCTGTCTGTCGCCATTCGGAGTTCGTCAGTCACTTGGTCAGTGGTGGGGCATTCGTCATTCCAAGTTCCCGGAGGTCGATCATGAACCGCTGGTTGCGACGCGGACTGATCCTGGGTGGGCTGACGGTCGGCGGGGCGGCGCTGGCGGTCGGGTTGTCAGACGGGCCACGGCCAATCCTGGAACCGCAGATCGAAGCGGCTATCCCCGACACGCCGGCGTTCCTCGCCGGCGTGCCAACCGGGCGGGTGGCCGCGGACGCCGACAAGGCGGTCGCCACCTGGACCGCCCGGGTGCGTCTGACTCCCGACAGCGCCGGGGCCTGGACCGAACTGGCCGACGCGCTGATGCAGAAGGCCCGGGAAACGGCCGACTCTGCTTACTACGGCCACGCCGACCGGGCCTACGCGAAGGCCCTGGAGCTGGAGCCGAACACATGGACCGCTCTCGCCGGGCGGGCCTGGGTAGCCGGCTGCCGACATGAGTTCGAGCAGTCGGCCGCCTGGGCCGAGAAGGCGATCGCGGCGTCCCCGGATCAGCCGGCCGCGCACGGCCTGCTCGGCGACGCCCGGATGGAGTCGGGGGACTACGAGGCGGCGGGAGAGCATTATCAGACGATGCTCGACCTGCGGCCGGACCAGTCGTCATACAGTCGCGGGGCGGTGTGGCTCTTCGCCACCGGGGACGTCCGCAAGGCGACGTGGCTGATGGGCAAGGCGGCGGGGGCCGGCTCCCCGTACGCCGAGAACACCGCCTGGTGCCGGGCCCAACTGGCACTGATGCGCTTCCACACCGGTGCGCTCCTGCCCGCCGAGCAACTGGTCGAGCAGGCACTCACGGAGACGCCGGAGAACGTCCATCTGCTCGCCGTGGCCGGGCGGATCAAGGCGGCGCGCGGGGACTACCCGGCGGCGATCGAACTCTACCGCAAGGCCGCGGCCGTAGCCCCGCAGCACGACACGCTCGTCGCCCTCGCCGACCTCTACCGGCTCACCGGCAAGCCGGATGAGGCGGAGAAGCAGGACGCTCTCGTGGAGGCGACGCACCGGCTGAACCAGGCGAGCGGCGTCCGCGGGGATTCGCAGTTGGCCCGGTTCTACGCCGACCGGGGCCGCAACTTGCCGGAGGCGCTCGCCCTGGCCGAGGAGGAGTACAAGACCCGCAAGACGATCGTGGCGGCCGACACCCTCGCGTGGTGCCTGTACAAGAACGGCCGACTGGAAGAAGCCCGCAAGTTGGCAGAGAAGGCGCTGCGGTACAAGACCCCGGATGCAACTCTCCGGTTCCACGCCGGGATGATCGCCGCGAAACTCGGCGACCGGCCGCAGGCGCAGTTGCACCTGTATCAGGCGCTCAGCCTGAACCCGCACTTTCACCCGATCGACGCAAAGACCGCGGCCGACACCCTGACGGAACTCGGGTCGGCTCCTCCGGAGGCGAAGGAGCCATGACTCACTCTGTCGAAATGCCCGGAGCTTAGGAGGATCTGGTTTTCACCCCGAAGGGGTGGGAGTTCCCAGCCCAGGGCAACGCCCTGGGTTCGCGGGGCCAATGCCCCAGCCTGAAGGGCTGGGACACGCTGCCTTGTCCCAGCCCTTCAGGCTGAGGCAGGGTGGGATCGACTGCCCAGGGCGTTGCCCTGGGCTGGGAACTCCCACCCCTTCGGGGTGAAGAGAGTCCGCCGCACGACAAGGAGTTCGGCAGAGCAGCCATGACCCGATTTGCCACGACCGCGGCAGCGGTGGTCCTGCTCCTGGCGACCACTGCCGACGCCCACCCGATGGGCAACTTCGCTGTGTGCCACTACGCCCGGGTACGCGTTCATCCGGACCGGGTGCGAGTGCGGTACGTACTCGACCTGGCTGAACTGCCGACCCATGCCGAGAGGCTGGCGATGGACCGCGACCGCGACGGCGCCGTCGATGCCGACGAGCAGGCGGCGTACCTGGCGGCGAAACGGCCCGAGCTGCTTGCCGGGCTGTCGTTGCTCGCGGACCGCCGATCGGTGGAACTGGTACTCGTCGCGGACGAGTTGCGGTTCGAGCCAGGGGCCGGCGGGCTGCCGACGATGCGAATCCGGCTCGATGCGGAGGCCGTACTCCCACCGGGCGGGCCGACCCGGCGATTTGAATACTGCGACCACAACTTCCCGACCCGGGCGGGGTGGAAGGAGATCGTCGTGGAGGTCGGCGAAGGGGTCGTGCTGCGTGACTCAACCGCCGCGGCTGCCGACCGCAGCCGGGAGCTGACCACCTACCCGCCGGACCAGGTCCCGCCGCAGGCCACCGAGGCGCGGTGGACCGCTGCGGCCGACCCGACCGCCCACGGGTCGGCCGCGGACGACCTGCCGCCGGTCGCGGTGTCTGCCGCGACACCGCGCGACGCGTTTACCCAGGCAGTGCTGGCCCCGGAGCTTGGTCCGTGGGTCGTGCTGTCCGGGCTGGCAATCGCGTTCGCATTCGGGTCGCTGCATGCGCTGGCACCGGGCCACGGCAAAACAATGGTGGCGGCGTACCTGGCCGGAGCGCGGGGGACCGCCGGCCACGCTGTGCTGCTCGGGCTGGTTGTTACCTTGACCCACACCGCCGGGGTGTTCGCGCTCGGCGCCGTCGCCCTGTTCGCCACCCGGTACGTGATGCCGGAGCAGTTGTACCCGTGGCTCGGGGCAGCGTCCGGAGCGATGGTCTGCAGCGTCGGCGGCTGGCTCCTGTACCACCGCGTCCGGCGAATGATCCGCGGCCCGCGGCCACGCACAGGAACCCCGCACCACCACGACCTCCTGGACGGACCACTGACGATCCGCTCCCTGGTGGCGCTGGGCGTTTCCGGCGGGCTGGTGCCGTGCCCGTCGGCGCTGGTGGTCCTGTTGGCCGCCGTCGCGCTGCATCGGATCGCTTACGGGATGCTACTCATCACCGCGTTCAGCCTGGGGCTGGCGGCCGTGCTGGTCGCGATCGGGCTGATGGTGGTGTACGCCCGGCGGTGGATTGATGGGATCTCGCCACGTCGCGGCCTATTGCGCGGGCTTGGCACTGTCAGCGCCCTGGTCATCACCCTGATCGGCATCGGGCTCGTGGCCCGGTCCCTGAGAGACGCCCTGTGATCGTGAATTGCTCGGTCGAACTGCCAGGAACAGGGATGGATTGGGTCTTCACCCCTTCGGGGTGAAGACTGAGCACCACGTCGAGGTTTCGACCGAGCAATTGTGAATCAGTAGCCGTTTATCCCGTTCGCCCGTCGACTTCGGAGTTCATCTCATGTCGAAGCGATTCCGGCCCCGGCTCGGGGCCCGCGGCGGAGCTTTGCGCTGCGAGCCGCTGGAAGACCGCACCGTGCCCGCGCCGCTGGTCGGGCTGACCGAGGACAACCGGCTCGTGTCCTTTGACTCGGCCACCCCCGGGACGCCGTCCGCCCCGGTCCCGATTACCAACCTTCAGCCGTCGGAGACGATCCTGGGGATCGACTACCGGCCGGCCAACAACAAGCTCTACGCCCTTGGTAGCACCTCCCGGCTCTACACGATCGACGCGGCGACCGGGAAGGCCACGGAAGTCGGGACCGGGCCATTCGTGGTCCCGCTGAACGGGACCGATTTCGGGTTCGACTTCAACCCGGCGGTGGACAAGCTGCGCGTGGTCAGCAACACCGGTCAGAACCTGCGGCTCAACGCTGACACCGGCGCGGTCCTCGACGGCGACCCGGCCACCGCCGGCGTCCAGCCGGACAAGACGCTCAACACCGGACCGATCAACGTGGTCGGGGCGGCGTATTCGAACAACTTCGACCGACCGCTGGTCACGACGCTCTACGGCATCGACGCCACGGCTGACCGGCTCGTGGCGATCGGCGGCCTGGACGGCGGACCGCCGGCCGGTTCGCCCAACGCCGGGGTGACGATCGCCTTCGGCAAGCTCGGCTTCGACACCGATGGCCGCGTCGGCTTCGACATCGGAATCAACGGCAAGGCATTCGCCACCCTGACCGCGCCGGGCGGGACCACGTCCCAGCTATTCACGGTGGATGTATCCGTCATCGACCCGAACGGGGTCGCGGCCACGCCCGTCGGGACGATCGGGTTCGCCCTCCGCGGGGTCACAGCCGCTCCGTTCCTTGTGACCAACACCGGCGACAGCGGACCGGGTTCTCTCCGCCAGGCGATCCTCGACGCCAACGCCTCGTCGGGGACGGACGTGATCGCCTTCGCGATCGGCACCGGGCCGCAGACCATTGCCCCACTGTCGGCGCTGCCGGACATCACCGAGGCCACGGTGCTGGAC
>DATLIF010000394.1:0-12552 GCA_035539575.1 Fimbriiglobus sp.
GCCGATTCTCCCCTACTGGACCAACACCGGCAACAGTCTTGCGACTGCGGCGGATAGCCCGATTAAGGTGACATCGTCCGGCCGGGTCCCCCCGCTTGAGTCGGTCCACTTATCCGAGGCTCGGCAGGGTCCTAGCGAGGGACCGGCCTCGCCGCCGTGTTACGATAGATGGGCGCGGGCCCGGCCGGCCCACTCCGTTACTTCCACCTCGGCCAACCAGACTGGCGATAGACTTCAGTAATTATTCGAGAAAAGGGACGCAAGTCGGGAATCGCTTGCCGCCCGATCTGCGCCGGGAACTGGCCGCGGTGCTCAGGCGGGCGGTGGTCCGTTCAGGCGATAGCCCATTACCTCGGTTGCAGCGAGGCGATGGCCCGGTGCGACCTGGCGAGGTTGGCTCCGGTCGAGCCCGCGCCGTGAAACACGCACACACCCGGGGACGTCCGCATTGGGGGCGCGGACCCAGCATCGGCTCACCCTGCCTTGGGCTTCCGCCGGCGGACCGACTTCGTCGCCTCATCCTCCAGCGCCGCCACGTCGAGGTCGGCGAGTTGCTTCTCCAGGGCCGCCACGTCCACGGGGTCGCGCAGGTCGAGCGCAGCCGCCACCGGCGTCATCTCCGCTGCGGTTAACGACCAGACGGTGCATGGGACGTGGGACTCCGCGGGGACCGACCTGTGGCGGTACCGCCAGTACACGAGGTAGGCGCGAACAGCCCCGCCAGGGAATCGAACCTGCGCCACAGCCAGCCGGCCGGTGTTCCGTTTGACGACCAGTACCCGGATCTCCTCGACGGTGCGGTTGAGCGCCGCCCGCAGCCGCTCCGGCTGCTGCTGCCGAATCAGCCCGACCGCCTCGGTCCACGACGCCGACAGCGGGCTGGCCGCCTCCTGCCGGGCCGCGGTCAGTTCGGCTACTAGCCGCCGTCGCTCCCGGTCGTAGTTGTCCACCATGTCGCCCCAGGTCTGCGACTCGGGGTCGGCGTCGAACCGCTCCCGGGCTTTTGCCAGCCGCCGCTCCACCTCACCGAGCAGCCCCGTCAGGTCGGACACCCTGGCGGCCCCAGGGTCGGCGAACAGCTCGTCGGCGCGCAGCTCGACCAGCCGCGACAGGATCGCGTCGGTCAGGGTCACCACCGGGAACGTCGCCCACACGGCGCCGGGCTTCTTCTCGTATGCGTTGCTCGACAGAAACATTGGCCCGACCTTCGGATGCCCGTGGACGTACATTACCGACCCGTCCCGAGCGTCCACCACTAGCCCCGCCAGGACGTGCCGGCTCCTGGGCGCGCGGCACCCAGGGTGGCCACGCCGGGACCGGGCCGCCTGGACCTTGGCCCACAGCGCGTCATCGATGATCCGCGGGAAGTAATCTCTGATCGCCTCGCCGTCCGGCTCGCGCTTCCCCCGCCCCTTCATCGGCTGGTAGACGCCCAGCACCGCCGGGTTCGTCAAAAGCTTGGTGACGTAGGCGCGGACCCAGGCGGGCTTGCGGCCGATGGCCGGCACCTTCTCGGCGTGTAGCCGCTTCAAGATCGACTGCACCCCCAGCCCATCAACCGCCATGCGGTAGATGCGCTTCACAACCCGGGCGGCGTCGGGCCGGACCCGGTACTCGGCGCGGGTGAAGTCCCAGCGGGTGCCATCCCGCTTCGCCCCGACCAGTTCTAGCCACGCGGGCGCCGCCTTGCCGTGCGGCAGCCGCCGCCCGCCGGCCGCCCGCTTCTTCTCCGTCCACACCTCGGCGAGCATCCCGGACTTCCGCTTGCTCTCGGCGTGGCCGCGGGACAGCTCCCAGAGCATCATCATCAGCCGGCCGAAGTCCATCCCCGGCTCGTAGACCATCTCGGTCGGGGCGAGTTGCACCACCCGCACCCCGGCCCGGATCAGGCTCAGCACCAGCGGGATCGACGTCTCCGGGTCCTCGCGGGTCAGCCGGTCCAGATTCTCGACGATCAAGTACGACCCGCATGGCACACGGCTCCGCTCGACTTCGTCGATGAACCGGGCCAACGCATGCATTTTGTCGGTCCGGTGCTTACCAGTGAACCCACTCACCCCCTTGTCCTTGAGCGAGCTGTCGAGGTGGACGTGCGGGTGCCGCCTCAACCATCCGTCCCGCAGGGTGTCTTGGCGTCGAACCGAGTCGCCGTCGGACTGGGCAGGGGACGAGTACCGCAGATAGCTGAACGCGATGGTAGGAGCTGGTTTCATGGGCGTCCGCCGGGGTTTGGGTATCCGCAGCGTATTCGAATTTGGGTAATATATCAAGTTACTACATGTGCTGCCTGTACTACCTGACGCGACCGCGGGCGGAGGTCGAGGCGATCCTCGGCAAGGACATCCCGCTGGGGGAGGTGTACCTGCCGTCGGACCCGCCGCGGATGTTCCAGGTGATTCGGGGCGTGAAGAAGCCGTGCCTGGTGTACAAGGTGCTGGCGGCCGGCCGGCGAGTGAACTCTCCGTCGGAGGTGCGTGAGTGCTTCAAGACGGCGCTCTCGAACGTCAAGCCGACGGACGCGCTGATCGTGGGCATGTACCAGCAGCACGGCGACCAGGTCGGCGCGAACGCCGCCCTGGTCCGCGAGTTGAGCGGGACGGCCCGGTGACGGTCAGAACCGTCCGAGGGCGGCCTTGAACTCGTCCTCGGTGAGGGCGTGGCAGATGCTGGTGCGGACGAACCCGAGGCTACCGAGCTGGAGGGCCAGGGCGGACAGCGGCTCGTCCGACGGGGCGGACAGGATCACCAGCCCGTCGTACTCGCCGTGGAGCCAAAGTTGCGACTCGATCTTGGCCCCGGCCTTGGCGGCCAGATCGCGGAAGGCGTCGGCCCGGCCGGGCGAGTCCTTGACCGCGGCGATTCCCTTGTCGGTGAACTTCAGCAGCAGGACGCAGCGTGCCATGAGTGATCCCCCTTGACCCGGCGGCCAGGGGCGACGGAACCCGGCCGCTGACCGTCAGGCTAACCCCACGGGGCATAGGTTGCAAGGAGTGGACATCTTCCGGCGGGGGCCGCAAGGACTTCCAGGGCCGCTGTCTGACCCCCGGCTTCACCTCTCATCGAATCTTCCTTGTAGGGAATCGCCGTCTGCTGGAACTATGGGGTGAAGCCGCCGAGGGACTCGCGTGAGCCGATCCCGACTCGAAGCCGTCCTCCGACACACTGCGTGCCTCATCGCGCAGCCCGAGACGGCGTCGGACGCGGAGTTATTGCGCCGATTCACCGACGGACGCGACGAGATCGCCTTTGCCGTGTTGGTCGCCCGGCACGGGCCGATGGTCTGGGCCGTCTGCCGCAACTTGTTGCCGCACGACCCCGACGCCGAGGACGCGTTCCAGGCCACGTTCCTCGCGCTGGTCCGCGGTGCGAACAAGGTCCGCGCCGCCGATCGGCTCGCCGGGTGGCTGCACGGTGTCGCGGTGCGGGTCGCGCTGAAGGCCCGCCGCGCCGCGGCTCATCGCCGCAAGCGCGAACAGGCCGCCGCCGGGGCCGAGGCCGGCAAGCCGGTCCCGGACGGCGCGTGGGACGACCTGCTCGCGGCCGTTCACGAGGAGGTGCAGGCGCTGCCGGAGGCGCTGCGGTCGGCGTTCGTGTTGTGCGGGCTGGAGGGCGTCCGACAGCAAGACGCGGCGGCGCGGCTCGGCTGCACCCCCGGCACCCTGACCACCCGGCTCACCCGCGCCCGGCAGCGGCTCCTCGCCGGGCTGGCGCGCCGCGGCATCGCCCCAGCCGCCGCAGCCGGGGCCGTCGGCGTCGCGGCCACCACAGGGGCCGCCGCCCCGGCCGCCATCACGGCTCACGCTGTGGACCTCGTCCGGTCCGTCGGACCGATTTCCCCGACAGTTCTCTACCTCGCCCAGGGAGTGATCGACATGAACACACGCGCAAAGTGGCTGGCCGCGGCGCTGCTCGCGGCCGTCGGCCTGTCGGCGACGGTCGGCACGGCCGTCGTCTCAAACGCCCCCGCCCAGCGGCCACAACCCGGGGGCAGCCAGCCAGGGGCGGAACCGACACCGCGCAGCCGGCCAGCGGCAGACCCGGCCCCGCGCGGCGGTGGCGGCGGGTTCGGTGGCATGGCCGGCGGGGTGATGCCGGCGCGGGGAGGCTGGGAGTACAAGGTGGTGCCCGGTGCCCTCAACACCAGCGAGGCCGAGACCGACCTGAACAAACTCGGCGCCGACGGCTGGGAAGTGTGCGCCACCGGTGAACGCGGCACCCTGGTGTTCAAGCGACCGAAGGGGATGCCGATGGCAGGCGGCGGAATGATGATGGGCGGAATCGGTGGCTTATCGACTGGCCCCGCAGGGTTCGGCCCCTTCGGGAACATACCCCCCGACGCGGCCGAGTCTCGCCCCGGCGGCCGGGGTCCGAGCGGGGCCACCAACCCGCTCGGCGGGCCGGCAGGCAGGCGAGGCGGGTCCGCCGACCGTGGCCCTGTGCCGGGCTCGGAGTTGCGGGTCATTCGCCTCCAGAACTCCCAGGCGGACGAACTGGCGAAGTTGCTCAAGGAGGTGTTCGCCGGCAACCAGGGCCGGGTGTCGGTCAGCGCCGATGTGCGGTCAAACTCGCTGATCGTGAACGCCGACCCGGACACCGTGAAGGCGATCCAGGCACTGATCGTGCGGCTCGACGAGGCGGAGACAAAGAAGCCGTAACCTCAAAGCGAGCGGGGGGCGTAAGCCCCCCGAGTGCTTTCCCGGTAAGTTCCACTCGACCTCAGCCGTCCACGCCCAGGTGGGTGCGGAGCTTGCGGATCGCCTTGTACTTCTCGTCGCTGATGCGCTCGGGGGTGGTCTTCAGCTCGGCCGCGATGTCCGGCACCGCCCACCCGTCGGCGGACAGCTCCACGATCTTCCGCTGCCGCGGGCTGAGCACCACCTCGGCCGCAGTCGCCACCGCCTCGCGCTGCTCCCGCAGGTGCGAATCGGTCCGGTCGTGGTCGTCGCGCACATCCGCCGACACCTCGACGTACTTCCGCGCCCGCTGCGTCCGCTTCTTCACCGCGTCGATCGCCCGGATGAACTCGCGGCGGTCCTCGGCGTCATCGCGCAGCAACGTGTGCCACTTCGACACCTCCACCCGCTCCAGGAGCCGGGCAAACACCTGCTGGGTGCAGTCGTCCCACCGGTCCGCCGGCAGCCGCGCGTTCCGCCAGCACGCCTGACAATACCGGGTGATGTCCCGGACCGGGTCGGCCTCGACCACCGCAGACCGGATCGGGACGGCCGCGTGGCCCGTGGCGGCGGACAGCGCCGTCCCCAGAACCACCGCCACCATCACCGACCGCGACCGGGCCGCCGCCGAGGGGATGATCTGTCGCATCAGTCCGCGTCCTCCGTTCAGACTCCTCGGGATTATACAGGACCGCCAGACTCAAGGATCTCGCTGATCCGAAGTTCTGCTCTGGACGAATTTTATACCGCAACCACGAATCGTGTCCTGCTTCTCGGATTCAGTTGCGGGTTGTAGGGCGTGGTCTACATTTTTTAGACTGTTCACTCCTTTCGCGGATTCGCCCGGCGATGTCCATAGTAGACGACCCAATTCGGGATCTGGTCCGAACGCTCCGGAGCCCACTCCCGGACATCCGGACGAAGTCGGCCCGCTCTCTGGGCAAACTGGGCTGGCAGGCCCGGGACGCCCTGCCGCACCTGGCCCAGGCGCTCGAGGACGGCGACGCCGCGGTGCGCGAGGCGGCCGCCCAGGCACTTGGGCAGATCGGGCCGGACGCGATGCCGCACCTGGTGCGGATGCTCGGCCACCCGGACAAGTACGTCCGCCGCAACGCGGTGTGGGCACTGGGCAAACTCGGCCCACTGGCGGAGTCGGCGGTGCCCGACCTGTCCGGTGCGCTGAAGGACGCCGACCCGCGGACCGCGGCCGGGGCCGCCCAGGCACTGGGCAACATCGGCGACGAAGCGGTCGAGGCGATCCCGCAGTTGACCGAGGCGATGCGCGGCACCAACGTGGTGCTGTGTCGTATGGCCGCCAAGGCGCTCAGCCAGATCGGCCGGCCAGCGTTGCCGGCGTTGATCGCGCACCTGAAGCACCGCGACCCGTTTATCCGCGGCGAGGCGGCGCTGTCTCTGGGTTGGATGGGGGCGCCTGCGATCTCCAGCGTGCCGACGCTGATCGAGGCCCTTCGCCCGACCCGGCCGGTCGCCTGGGTGCCGGACCCGGTTCCGACGGCGGTGACGGCCCCGACCCCGGCGACTCCGGTCACGCCGGCCCAGGTCGGCCCGACCCCGGAGGAGACGAGCCGGGCCTACGCCGCCCAGGCGCTGGGTCGGATCGGGTCGAACACCGCGGCCGTACTCACCGCCCTGACCCAGGCGGCCGAGGATGCCAACGATCAGGTCCGCCAGGCCGCCCGGGCAGCGCTCAAGCAACTTCAGGGCGAGTGAACGACAAGAAGCTCGTCGCCCGCCGACTGGCGTCGGCGGCTCGTCAGAGGCAATCGAAGCCGGTGCTATCACGTCCAGACATCCGAAATGCTATTGGGCAGGCGAGTTCTCAGGGCTGTTCCCCGAAGTACGCAACGACCTGCCCATCCACTCCGCCAGCCCGCAACGCACCGAGCGGCACCCAGCGGGGGTTCTTGAGACCGTCCTGAACCTCATCCAGGGTCCAGCATTCCCGGACGAACCGGTATCGACCGTCGGTATGGGCGGCGGTGATCGTCGCAGACCGTTCGTCACGTTCATCGTAGACTGGCAGCGTCGTAAACCCTGGTAAGGATAAGAGTTGCGATTCGGTCACGGGCAAGACTCCGGCTATTGGGAACCGGGGCCCGCGGTCATCTCCAGATCGGGATACTGGCCCCGGTGAAAGTTATCGAGGAAGCGCTGCACCGGTTCCGGCACCGCGATCTCCTCGGCCTGCCCGTTCGCAAAAACGATGCGCAAACTGTTCCCCTGAATCAGATCAATTCCGTAGACGTCGGCCTGGCGGGTGTGGGCGTACCGGACGATCGGGTTGAGGAATCGGACGGTATTTCGCACTCCCTTGATTCCCTTCGCTCGCAGGGCGTCGGCCACCTCGTCCGCAGAATGTCCCAACTCTTCAAGCATGAATCGAACTCCGCCGATACGTTCGGATTGACGGTTTGTCTTTGCGGAAGTGAAAGTTTGCTGCAACTCGCGTTCCGGTCGGGGCGGTCTGGGCTCTCCCGACCGTCAACGGGAACGTAACGTGATGTCCCGGCCGCTCGGATTCGTGCGGCCGGGATACCACAGCCCCGGCAGAGAACGTTGAACGGGGAGCGAGAATGGGGTTACGCCGCCGGGCCCTTTGCGGCTTCGGCCGACTGGTCGGCGTAAGGGTCCTCCTCCTCGGCGGCCGCCTCGGCCTCCGCGACCGGCAACTCGTCGCGCATCCGCAAGTAGGCGATGTAGCCAATCAACCCCACACACCACTCGACCAGCCGCAGCGCGAGCCGCCCGGCGAGCCCGACCGCGTAGCCGGCCTCGCCGCGGATCATCTTGTACAGCCCGCCGAACGTCAACTCGCCGACCCCCAGCCCGCCGGGCAGTGGGATCACGGCCTGGACGATGTAGCCGATCGGCAGGATGACGAAGTGCTCCGCCAGCGTGCCGAGCAGGGCGGGGTCGGCCGGCGGGAAGATCCGAACCGCGTAGTGGAACATCAGCATCATCGCGGTCTGGGCGACGGCCGTCGTGGCGACGGCGCCCATCACGGAGCGTGGCCGCTGGCCGAACTCTGGTACGTCGTCTGGCAGTACGGCCAGCGTCGGCCCGAACCGGCGGACGCCGTGCAGCCGGTCCTGGAACCGCTCGTAGCGGTGCCGGGGCAGGAAGCCGAGGGCGATGTACCCGACGACCCCGAGACCAGCCAGGACGGCGGCCCCCAGAATAATGAACTGCAACTTGGAGTTGCCCGCGATCTTGTCGTCGCCGGCCAGCCAGAACGCGCCGCCCACGACGGCCCCGAACGCGATCAGCCCGAACAGGCCGACCAGCCGGTCCGCCACCACGGTGGCCACGGCCGCGGCCTTCCGCTCCGGGTGGCCGCGGGCGATGAAGAACGCCTTGACGAAGTCGCCGCCGATCGAGCCGGGCAAGAAGGTGTTGTAGAAGGTGCCGACCAGCCCGAGGCGGACCGCGTTGCGCAGGGCGAACGGCAGGTCCAGCGCCCGGACGAGGAGGAACCAGCGATAATACTGAAACGCCAGCACCACCAGCACGCCAGCGACCGTAATCAGGAGGGGAACGACCTGGGGCGGCTGGCTGAGTAGGTTGGTCAGGTCGGTCCAGTTCATCGACACGACGAACGTCAGCAGCACGACCGCGATCGCGTACTTGGCCGCGTCTTTCCACCAGCCGGACTTCTTCACGCCGTGCCCCCGCGCCGAGTCGGATTCGGTACGAAGGGGGTATTGTCCGGACCGACGGGAGGTGAGTCAACCGCACCCGGACGTCCGCGGCTCACGCGAGGATGGCGTTGACCACCTCGCCGTGGACGTCGGTCAGCCGGAAGTCGCGGCCCTGGAAGCGGTACGTCAGCTTCGTGTGGTCCAGGCCGAGCAGGTGCAGGATCGTGGCTTGCAGGTCGTGGACGTGGACCGGGTTCTCGACCACGTTGTAGCCGATCTCGTCCGTCTGGCCGTGGATGTACCCCTTCTTCACACCGCCGCCGGCCAGCCACATGGTGTAGGCGTCGATGTGGTGGTCGCGGCCGACGCTCTCGCGGGCCTCGCCCATCGGGGTGCGACCGAACTCGCCGCCCCAGATCACCAGCGTGTCGTCCAGCAGCCCGCAGCGCTTCAGGTCCTGGACCAGCGCGGCCGACCCGCGGTCCACGTCCTTGCAGACTTCGGGCAGGTGCTTCTCCAGGTTCTCCGTCGGCCCGCCGTGGTGGTCCCAGTTGGTGTGGTAAAGCTGCACGAACCGCACGCCCCGCTGGACCAGTCGCCGGGCCAGCAGGCAATTGGCCGCGAACGACGGCTTGCCCGGCTCGGCCCCGTACAGGTCCATCGTCTCCTTGGACTCCTTCGACAGGTCCATCAACTCCGGGGCAGCGGTCTGCATCCGGTACGCCATCTCGTAGGCGGCGATCCGCGTCTCGATCTCCGGATCGCCGACCGAGTTGAGCCGCAGGGAGTTCAGGTCCTTGACCGCGTCCACGAACTGGCCCTGGGCGGCGGGACTGACGCCCGGCGGAGACTTCAGGTCCAGGATCGGGCTGCCGCCGCGCAGGAACGGCACACCCTGGTGGACGGTCGGCAGGAAGCCGCTCGACCACAGGGACGCGCCGCCGCGCGGCCCGCGCGGGCCGGACTGGAGGACGACGAACCCCGGCAGACTGTCGGCCTCGCTGCCGATGCCATACGTCACCCAGGAGCCCATCGCCGGCCGGCCGAACTGCGGGCTGCCGGTGTTGACGAAGCACTTGGCCGGGCCGTGGTTGAAGACGTCGGTCTTCATCCCCTTCACCCAGCACACGTCGTCGGCGATGGCGCGGTGGTGCGGCAGCAGGTTGCCGATGTCGATGCCGCAGTCGCCGGCCTTGGAGAAGGTGCGCTTGGTGCCGAGCAGGGTCGGGACGCCCTTGAGGAAGGCGAACCGCTTTCCCTCGATGAACGACTTGGGGACCGGCTTGTTGTGCAGCTTCTGGAGGGCCGGCTTGGGGTCGAACAGGTCGAGCTGGCTCGGCCCGCCGGCCATGAACAGGAAGATGACCGACTTGGCCTTCGCCGGGTGGTGTGGCTTCTTCGGGGCCAGCGGCGACGTTTTCGACGGTGCGGCCTGCGCGTCGCGACCCATCAGGGACGCGAGCGCCACCGACCCCAGACCGACGCCGCAGGAGCGGAAGAAGTGCCGGCGGGTCTCGGCGAGGGTGAGCAAGTTGTCGAGGTCGTGCGGGGTCATGGGTGTCTCGGCGAACGGCCGGCGTCAGCCGGCTGGTTGTACGGGGGGCGCGTCGGGCACGGAGGAAGAACCAGCCGGCTGACGCCGGCCGTTCGCCCTACTCGCGGGTGATGAACTCGTCGAGGTTCATCAGCACCCGCGCCGTCATCGTCCACGCCTTGCCGGGGAAGCCCTTCTTCTGCGATTCCAGGTACTTCAACACCCGTCCTCGCTCCTCGGCGGTCGGGGTGCGGGCGAAGCACAACTCGAACGCGTAATCTACCCGTCCGGCGTCGTCTTGTGGGCCTTCCTTGACCACCCGTTTGCCCAGCCCCTCGGCGAACTCCACGAACGCCGGGTCGTTCGCCAGGTGCAGTGCCTGCAGTGGCGTGTTGCTGCGGTTGCGCTTGGTGCAGACAGTCTGGGCGTCGGCCCCGTCGAAGGTCGTCAGCAGGTGGTGCTGGCTCTGCCGCCAGATGAACGTGTACAGCCCCCGGCGGTAGCGGTCCTCGCCCTTGCTCTCGGGCCACGCCTTCTTCGCCTGGGTGAAGCTGAACACCTCCGCCGGCATCGGCGGGTACACCCCCGGGCCGCCCTCTTTGCGGCTCAACAGCCCGCTCGCGGAGAGGGCCGCGTCGCGGATGATCTCGGCCTCCAGGCGCAGGCGGTTCTGCCGGCCGAGGAGCTTGTTCTGCGGGTCCTTCGCCTTCAGGTCCGGCCGGGCGACGGACGACTGCCGGTAGGTGGCGCTGGTCACGATCAGCCGGTGCAGTTTCTTCGGGGACCAGCCGCCCTCGCGGAACTCGACCGCCAGCCAGTCGAGCAGCCCCGCGTGCGTCGGCGGGCTGCCCTGCATGCCGAAGTCGTTCTCCGTGTCCACCAGTCCGGCGCCGAAGAACTGCTGCCAGTACCGGTTCACCGTCACCCGCGCCGTGAGTGAGTTCTCGGGAGACACGAGCCACCGGGCGAGGTCGAGGCGGGTCAGCAGCCCCTTCGTGGCAACGGGCGGGCTTGCGGTCGAGAGTGCCGACGGATACCCCGGCGTCACCTTGTCCCCCTTGCGGAGAAAGTCGCCGCGGACGTGGACGAACGACTCCCGCGGGACCTTCCGCTCGCTCATCACCAGCGTGGTCGGGACCTTCTTGGCGACCTTCTTGATCTCGGCATCGACCTTCTGCCCCTCCTCCAGCTTCCCTTCCGACTTGAGCTTGTTGGACTTGGCCATCAACTCGTTCACCCTGGCCGTCAACTCCGGGTCGCCGCCGACTGGCAGGGTCGGCTCGTCGCAGGAGTTGAAGAAGGCGTACAGCCGGTAGTAGTCCTTCTGGGTGATCGGGTCGTACTTGTGGTCGTGGCACTGGGCGCACGCCGCCGTCAGCCCCAGCCAGACCGCCGCGGTGGTGTTGGCCCGGTCCACCGTCCGCTCGGCCCGGAACTGCTCCGGGTCGGTCCCGCCCTCCTCGTTGAACGGCGTGTTGCGGTGGAACCCCGTTGCCACCTTCTGCTCGACGGTCGGGTTCGGCAGCAGGTCGCCGGCGAGTTGTTCGATGGTGAACTGGTCGAACGGCATGTCGTCGTTGAACGCCCGGACGACCCAGTCGCGGTACGGCCACATCGACCGGGCGCCGTCCACCGTGTACCCGTTGGAGTCGGCGTACCGGGCCAGGTCGAGCCAGTGCCGGGCCTGCCGCTCGCCGTAGTGCGGCGAGGCCAGCAGCGAGTCCACCACTTTCTCGTAGGCATCCGGCGACTTGTCGGCGACGAACGTTTCCACCTCGGCCGGCGAGGGCAGCAACCCGGTCAGGTCGAGGTACACCCGACGGATCAGGGCGGCGCGGTCCGCGTCGGGGGAGGGCTTCAGCCCCTCCTTTTCCAGCCGCGCGAACACGAACGCATCGATCGGGTTCCGGGTTGGGATTTGGGATTTGGTGCCTGGGATTTCGGGTCTGTGAGGGGGGACGAACGCCCAGTGCGGGGCGTATTCGGCGCCGTGCTCGATCCACCGTTTGAGGACGTCCACCTGGGCCGGGGTCAACCGGGGGCCGGCCTCCGGCGGCGGCATCCGGTCCTCGTTGGCCGCGGCTGTGACCCGGTCGATCACCCCACTTTCGCCGGGCTTGCAGGGGATTACGGCGTCACGCTTCGTCGCATGAATCAGCGCGTCGAGCCGGATCTTACCCTTCTGCGTGGCCGGGCCGTGACACTTGAAGCAGCGGTCCGACAGGATGGGGCGGACGTCCCGGTTGAAGTCTGGTTTGGTCGAGACCGGGTCGGCGGCCGCGGACGGCGAGACGGCGGCAAGTAGCCACCATAACCCGAGCCGGATCGGACGGGGCACGGCTGGCATCGCAACTCCGAACGTGCGGACGGGCGGGGCAGGTGGGCCAAGCTTATTCTTGCGTCTCGGGTGTCCGCCCGCAACCGGTACGGACCAGGGTCTTTCCTGAATGCCGAAGTTTGATTGAGCCCTCGAATCCGCCCGGAAAGTTCGTCTGTCGCCAGGAGAATTGCGCTGATGACAATATTTCAGCCCCGGATCTTCGGAAAGCTTGCTAAATTCAGTCGCCTCGCTGGACTCCACTTGCGACTGTTCTATGACACTATGCCGCAATCTGCATCGAGTTGACCTTGGTTGACCGCGATTGTGCGGAGTGCGGCAAGACCTTCGACCCGCGCGGGTGCGGGA
>DATLIF010000395.1:0-3488 GCA_035539575.1 Fimbriiglobus sp.
GGGGGTGGTTCGGGTAGGATCGTCTGCCATGAACCCCACCCCGCCGCCCGCCAACAGCCTGCCCCGCATCCTGGGGCCGTGGATCGCGTCCGCCGTCGTGGTCGGCACGGTCATCGGTTCCGGTGTCTTCAAGAAGGGTCAGAACATCGCCGAGCGAGTGCCGGAGTCCGGGCTTGCGATAGCGGCGTGGATCTTGATCGGCATCGTGACGCTGTTCGGGGCGCTGGTCCTGGCCGAGATCGCCGTCCTGTTCCCACGGGCCGGCGGCAACTACCAGTTCCTCAAGGAAGGGTACGGCTGGCTCTTCGGCTACCTGTGGGGGTGGGTCGAGTTCTGGATCATTCGTCCAGCATCCATCGCCGCCCTGGTGACGATCTTCACCGAGGGCGCACACGACATCCTCAAGCAGGCGAGCGGCGGCACCGCGGAGGTACTCGCGTTCTGGCCGCGGCAACTCGTCACCTGCCTGGTCATCCTGATCCTGGCGGCGATCAACGCGGCCGGCACCCGGATCGGGGGAACGGTTCAGTTCGTACTCACCGTCATCAAGGTCGGGTCGCTGATCGGCATCATGGTTCTGCCGTTCGCCGTGCTGGCGTTCGTGGATCAACCGACTCACCGCCCGAGCGCGGCCAACTTCGCGCCGGTCTGGCCCTCCGACTGGTCGGCGATGACGTGGGATAAGGTCGGGAAGTTCGGGGCCGCCCTGGTCGCCGTCCTGTGGGCCTACGACGGGTGGCGCAACATCGGCCCGATCGCCGAGGAGGTCCGCGAACCACAGCGCAACATCCCGTTGTCGTTGCTTGGTGGGGTAGCGATCCTGATCACCCTCTACGTCGGGGCGAACCTGGCCTACTACACGGTGATCCCCCAGTCGGAAATGGCCGCCCTGACCGACACGCCGGTGGCGACCGAGTTCTGTCGGCGGCTTCTCGGTCCGGTCGGTGTGGCGGCCGCGTCCGCTGCGATCATGATCTCGGTCCTCGGGGCAGCGAACGGGAACCTACTCGTCGGCCCGCGGGTCCTGTTCGCAATGGCCCGGGATCGGCTTGCACCCGAAGGGCTGGCCCGGCTGTCGCCGCGCACGGCCACGCCCGTGACCGCGGTGGTCGTGCTGGCCGTCTGGTCGGTGGTACTAGTGCTGGGGTTCGCGGCCCTGACCCGGGCCAACGTGGACCTGTTCGACTGGAGCGATCCGGTCCCCGGTCAGGTCAAGAAGCCGAAGGACCCGTTCGACGCGCTGACGGACTTCGCGGTGTTCGGGGCGGCGGGGCTGGAGACGATGGTGATCGCCTCGATCTTCATCCTCCGTCGGCGGTATCCGCAGGCCACGCACCCCTTGCCGTACCGGTGCGTCGGTTACCCGGTCGTGCCTGCCGTGTACGTACTGGTCATGGTGGCGGTGTTGGTGAACATGTTCGCCACGCCGGACCAGCGGACCGAGGCAGTGATCGGGGTGGGCTTCATCCTGGCCGGGGCGGCGGTCTACGGCTTGCTGTACGGCCGGCGTCGGGCCTGACAGCTACTTCTTTCTCTTCTTCGGCTTCTCGGGCTCGGTCTGCGGCCTCGGCCCGGGCGCAGGCAGCGGCCGACCGCTGGGCGACGGCGGCGGCCCGACCACGTACCCGAGCGACTTCACCTCGGCGGCGAGCCGGTCGGCCTGGGAGCGTGCCTCCGGGGAGTCCGGGCGGGCCAGGGTGATCGCAGAGTACCAGTACCGTTGCCGGTCACGCGGTGAGAGTTCTTCCGGGTCGGCGCCGATCTCCGAAACCAACTCCTTGTCGAAGCGCATCGTCTTGAGCAGGTTGGCCAGTTCGCGCCAGGTGACGCCGGCCGAGACCACGGCGCCATCCGGCCGGGAGATACGGCGACCGATCGCGATGTGGAACAGCCCGCGCATGTTCCCCGCGGCCAGACCGTGCTCGCGGACCGCATCGAGGAACTCTCGAAGCCCATCCATGCCGAGACTCCGACCGCGTTCCGGGTCGTCGAGGCGCCCGGACGTAAGGTCGGGCACCGGGCTCGGGGCTGTTGCCCTCATCTCCGTATAGCCCCCCTATTTTAACACCGCATCTGTTCTCAGACAAAATCCCCCGCCTCGCCCATCTTCTTCGGTTTAAACCCTGACCTGGGTGTAACTTCATTCCAAAAAGCGGGGAGACAGTAGACGAGTCCACTCACTTTTTCGCAGCACGCGATCCACACATGACTACTGGCTGAGTGCGGACACGAGTTGTCGTGCGACTGTTGCGGGGTCATCCGCCTGGGCGATCGCTGCGCTGACTGCAACGCGAGTTCCGCCGGCCTCGCGGACCTGATGCACGTTAACCAGGCTGATTCCGCCCAACGCGAAAGTCGGGAGTGAGGTCTCGGCGGCCGCAAACCGGACGAAGTCCAGGCCGGGGAAGTGGTCGAAAGACTTGGTTCGCGATGGAAACGTCGGGCCGACGCCGAGGTAGTCCGCGCCGTCGAGGACAGCGCGGCGGACTTGCTCGGGTGTGTGAGTGCTTACCCCGATCAGCGCATCCGCGCCAACAACCCTCCGGGCGGCGGCCACTAACAGGTCGTCCTGCCCCAAGTGGACGCCGTCGGCTTCGGCGAGCCGCGCCAAGTCAGGCCGGTCGTTGACGATGAATAGGGCACCCGCCGCCCGGGTCCAGCGCCTCAGGTCGCGTGCCCGCCGCAATAGTTCGCCATCGGGTAGCGTCTTCTCACGGAGTTGGAACACCCGGGCTCCGCCGGCCGCCGCCTCGGCGACTGTCCAGTCCATCGCCGCGGTACATTGCGAACCGGTCAGCAGGACGTAGAGTCGGGCGTCCGCCAGTCGGTCCCGAATGGTGGCACCACGGACGAGCGCCCGCTCCAGCGTATAGGCCCGGTAGCGGACCGCCTCGGCCTGCCTGCCGAGCCCCTCGCCGAAGACCTTGCCGTACTCCTCGACGCTCCGCAGCGCCTCCTGGAGCCGCTTGAGATTCACGGCCGCGACCCGGGCCGGCGACGCACGCTCGTACTCGCCGGTGGCGGTGACGGTCGTTCCCACGTCGCCGGGGGTGTCGCGGGCGGCAAGAAGTACGGCGGCAGGGAGATCGCCGGTGGCCGCGGCCAGGTCGTGCCGCATTCCCTTGACCTGTGCAGTCAGTACCTGGTCGTTCAGTACGAACCGGCAGTAGTCCTCCAGTACCCGCAGTGCTTCGCGGGCGCGGTTCAGGTTCGCGTCCACGACGCGACCGGCGTCGAGTTGCTCGGTCGGCTCGGCAACGGTGAACGTCGGTCCGGGGTCGTCGTCCACAGGCGCGGCGTGGTGCCCAGCGGACAGGACCGCCTCCAGCGCCGTGGTGTGGACCCCGAGATGGGCGAGCTGTTCACGAAATCCCGGGTCGGCATCCAGCACCGCGAGCAGCACGAACTCGGTCGTCAAGGTCGGGTCCGCCCGCAAGGCGATTGCTTTCTCGCGGCCGGTGTTGAAGAGCACCTGGGCGGGCGGGGCA